>CALKUJ010000156.1 GCA_937996825.1 uncultured Polynucleobacter sp.
GCAGCGGATTGAAAATCCGCGTGTCGGCAGTTCGATTCTGCCCCAGGCCACCAAAATCAAGCGCCCAACTGTTCTCAGTTGGGCGTTTTCGTTTTGGCGACCGCAAGATGGTGCGGGGTGCGGCGCAATTCTACGTGTGCCATGCCCCTCCTGCATCCGAGCCGGTAACGCCCCCCGAATCTCATACTCCGCTCTCTCTTCTCACAAAACTTCTGCGAACACTGACGAAGTGGCACACGCAGATCGCCTTTTGCGGCAATGACTTATGCGTGTGTCGCATACGAAGGTTTTGCGTTCTACCTGCTGAGGCAAACCATGTGGTTTGTGAGCTGTCGCACACAACGTTGTGAGAATTCGCGAGAAAAGCCCATATTTTTCCGTCCTTGAATGGTGCGGTAGGGGCAGATGTATGTGAACACTTGCTTTGTATTTTTATAGAGATGACCAGTTGCTACGGCTCATGTCGGCCAGAAGCGGAAATTGAAAGACTTCTTTGAGGCAGTCGTTTGTAGCCTATGTCAAACCTGAACATTTGGCCGCCTCAATGTCGAGACCAGAGCGATAGCGATGTCGTGTAAAACTACCTAACAAAAGTCAGCCCTTGATCAGCCATTGTCGCTATTCATCCGCCACGACCTAAGGCTCTGGAAAGGGTAGACGGACTAGCATAGCCAGTTCGTGTAGCAATTTGTTTGAGCCCAATGCCTGTCTGCATCAGTTGCCGTGCAATGGCCAAACGCAAATTTTCCAGATATTTTCCAGGTGACACCTGCATCACGTCTTTAAAGTAATTGGCAAACGATGTCCGCGACATACCTGCCAAGTTAGCCAAAATTTCCAAGGTCCAAGGGTGAGCAGGCTTAGTGTGCATGGCCACCAAACTTCTGGCAATTCGTGGATCTGACAATGCAACAAACAGTCCTGAGTCTTGCTGAGGTCGAGATGTCAGGTGGCGCATCAAACTGATCAGCAAAATATCGCCTGCCCGGTTCATAAAAAGCGGTTGGCCACAACGACTAGTCTGCATTTCATTGGCAATCAATGTCATGACTTGCACGAGAGATGGATCGGCGTCCTTCATATTGATTGAGATTGGCTGAGACAGCTCAGCTAATAAGCCCGGTCCCATGGGGCCATCAAAAACAACTTCAAAACTCATCAAGCAATGCTGATCGGGTTCGAGGGTCTTTGAGAGCGAGTGTTCCGCAGGGCAAGCCAACAAAGACAAGGCGTCCAGATGAGTGGCTGATGAGCTATCCAAGGAAAGCTCAGGTGTCCCTGTCTTGATGATGTTTAGCGAAAACCCGTTCGCTTTTGAGGTCAGCGTAACTTTTGGGCTGAGTCCTTCTAGCAAGGCAGTGAGTCGATCTAAGCGAGGGGCGTCCATTTGTACGAATAGCAAATTTATATGTACGAATTGTTGCATCAAGTACAAGACAATGCAAGGAATTGAGAGTGCATCTACCGAATCAGGATCTATGTTTTCAAAAATTGCATCTATCACGCTCCCCATTTTTTCCCTGGTGTTGGTTGGCTTTCTGTACAGCCGCCGAGCTAAACCAGACCTAGGGGGGGCCAACAAACTGGTTGTAGACGTGGCACTGCCTGTGTTGATTTTTATTTCGCTGTCTGCCAAATCGTTTGACCCGATTTCAGCCCTGTCCTTTACTGGGGCTTCCATCCTATTGATTATTCTGAGCGGAGTGATCGCTTGGCCATTGGCGAAATTTTCAGGCGCAACACAGCAAGCATTCTTGCCCTGTGTCATGTTCACCAATGTTGGACCGATTGGCATCCCTTTGATTGCCTTGGCTTATGGATCGGAAGGAATGGCAACAGCAGTGGTCCTGTTAGTGATCTCTAACATTCTGCATTTCACGCTGGGCGCTGGCGTGATGAGCGGCAAAGTTGACTGGCGCATGGTGTATGCCAACCCACTGGTCTGGGCAACGGTGCTGGGTGTGGCCAGCTCGCAACTGCAGTTGTCTCTACCTGATTGGTTTCAAACATCCTGCACCATGATTGGCAGTGTGCTGGTTCCGATGATGTTGATGTCCCTAGGAGCCAGGCTTGCCAGCAGCCAAGTTGCAGACGCTTGGGTGGGCGTTCAGTCAGGTGTTCTGATCCTGATACTCAGAGTCGCGGCTGTCTTTTTGACCCTTTGGCTGATTCCCTTGCAAGGGCTGGAGCGCGGAGCTTTGATTTTGTTTGCATGCTTGCCACCCGCAGTCTTCAATTTCTTGCTCGCTGACAAATTTCAGGTGGAACCCAACAAAGTGGCTTCCACCGTCATCGTCGGACACTTGTTGAGCCTGGCGTTTCTGCCGCTCGGTATTTGGCTGGCATTCATTTAAATCATCCACACGCACAAAGGCATCCGTCATGATCAAGTTTTATTTCCATCCTTCGCCCAACCCTTTGAAGATTGCGTTGTATCTGGAAGAAACCGGTGAGCCCTACGAACTCATTCCGGTGGACACGCGCAAAGGTGAGCAGCACGCTGATGCCTTCAAGACCATCAACCCCAACGCCAAGACGCCGGCCATGCTGGACGACGACATTCGAGTTTTTGACAGCAATGCCATGCTGCTCTATTTGGCTGAAAAGATGGGTAAGTTTGTGCCTGCAAATACGCCAAGCAACAAAGCTGAGATGTATTCATGGCTGATGTTTGTGGCCACAGGTATCGGCCCTTACTGTGGTCAAGCCGTTCACTTCAAACACTTTGCGCCAGAGCCTAAAGAATACGCAGTGAATCGCTATGACTTTGAAGCCTGGCGTCATTGGCACCTGATCAATGACCGCTTGGCAAATCAGCCCTACATGATGGGCGATGAGTACACCATTGTCGACATGTCGGTTTGGGGCTGGGCGCGTGTTGCACCATTTGTTCTGGGCGCTGATGCTTGGGTCAAACTGCCTCACGTCAAACGCTTGCTTGACGAAATCAACGCACGCCCAGCGGCTCAACGCGCTGAAGCCTTGAAGACCAAGTTTGCTTTCAAAACCGAAGTGGATGAGGACGCACGAAAAATGCTGTTCCCCTCCAACGAGCGTCTCAAAACCGCAGGGGCATGAAGCATGATTGACTTTTACTACTGGACCACGCCAAACGGCCATAAGGTCACGCTGTTCTTGGAAGAGTCTGGCCTTGACTACAACATCAAACCCATCAACATCAGCAAGGGCGAACAATTTGTTCCCGCCTTTTTGAAGATTTCTCCCAACAATCGCATACCTGCGATCGTCGATCACTCACCAGTGGGCGGGGGTGAACCCATTGGTATTTTTGAGTCAGGTGCCATTCTTTTGTACTTGGCAGACAAGACTCAACAGTTTATTCCTCAAGATTTGCGTGGTCGAAATGAATGCTTGCAATGGCTGTTTTGGCAGATGGGCGGCTTAGGCCCCATGGCGGGTCAAAACCATCATTTTGTGCAGTACGCGCCTGAGCAATTGCCTTACGCCATCGATCGGTACGTCAAAGAGACTTCCCGCTTGTATGGCGTCTTGAATAAGCATCTGTCAGATGGCCGTGAGTACATATGCGGCGACTACTCGATCGCTGACATGGCCGCCTATCCTTGGGTCGTGCCGCATGAGCGTCAGCGCCAGGAAATGAGTCAATTCCCAGCCCTTGCGTCATGGTTTGAACGGATTAAGCACCGTCCAGGAACACAGCGAGCTTATGAGATTGCCAAGTCAATCAACACAGCACCTACCGTCGACCAAAACGCCAAGTCAATTTTGTTTGGCCAAGATGCCAAGACAGTGGTTTGATCCCAATCGAGAAAAATCTCATGAAAATAAAAGCTGTTGTATTTGATGCCTATGGCACATTATTTGACGTCTACTCCATCCAAGTTCTGGCTGAAGATTTTTACCCCGGTAAAGGAGCTGATATCGCGGTGAAGTGGCGCGACAAGCAAATTGAATACACACGGTTGATCACTCAGTCAGACCCGCACAACGCATCAGGTAGTCAATACTTCCGTCCATTTTGGGAACTGACGCGCTTGTCATTGGAGTACACGCTAGACAGACTCAAACTTAGCCGGGACTCGGGTCAGGTTGAAAAACTGATGCAGCAATATGCGCACCTCACGCCCTTTGCAGAAAATTTGGCGGTGCTTCAAAAAATAAAAGCCATGGGTCTCACAACAGCCATTCTTTCAAATGGCAGCGTGGATATGCTGAATTCAGCTGTCAAGAGCGCAGGGATGGAGGATGTTTTAGATCATCTCATTTCTGTCGATTCGATTCGTCTTTTCAAGACTTCTCCTGAGAGCTACGGATTGGTTCAACAAGTCATTCCGGTCAACAAAGATGAAGTGCTTTTTGTATCCAGCAATGCATGGGATGCGTTGGGTGCGACTTGGTTTGGCTTTACAACGCATTGGGTTAATCGACAAGGATTACCTTTTGAGG
>CALKUJ010000157.1 GCA_937996825.1 uncultured Polynucleobacter sp.
AATTACTTAGACTTTGCAGCAATCACTGCATCAGCCACGTTCTTTGGAGCTTCGGAATAATGTTTAAATTCCATGGTGTAAGTTGCACGACCTTGAGTCAATGAACGTAATCCAGTGGAGTAACCAAACATCTCAGCCAAAGGTACTTCAGCGCGAACAATCTTGCCGCCGCCAGGAATGTCATCCATACCTTGCAAAATACCGCGACGTGAAGATAGGTCACCCATTACGTTACCCATGAAGTCTTCTGGAGTTTCAACTTCAACAGACATCATTGGCTCTAACAATACTGGGCTAGCTCTGCGCATACCTTCTTTGAACGCCATTGAACCGGCCATTCTGAAAGCATTTTCATTTGAGTCAACGTCATGGTATGAACCAAAGAACAATGTTGCTTTTACGTCAACCACTGGATAGCCAGCTAGCACACCGTTGTTCAATGTTTCTTGAATACCCTTGTCAACAGCAGGAATGTATTCACGAGGAACCACACCGCCCTTGATAGCGTCTACGAACTCAAAACCTTTACCTGGCTCTTGTGGCTCTAACTTCAACACAACGTGACCATACTGACCACGACCACCAGACTGCTTAACAAACTTACCTTCAACTTCTTCGCAAACCTTGCGGATTGTTTCGCGGTATGCAACCTGTGGCTTACCCACTGTTGCTTCAACACCAAACTCACGCTTCATACGGTCAACCAAAATTTCCAAGTGCAACTCACCCATACCGGAAATAATTGTTTGGCCAGATTCTTCGTCAGTCTTAACGCGGAATGAAGGATCTTCTTGTGCTAAACGATTCAATGCCAAGCCCATCTTCTCTTGGTCAGCCTTTGTTTTTGGCTCAACCGCTTGAGAAATCACTGGCTCTGGGAATACCATGCGCTCCAAAACAATCACGCTGTCTGGATCACAAAGAGTTTCACCTGTTGTTGCTTCTTTCAAACCAACCGCAGCAGCGATGTCGCCCGCACGCACTTCTTTGATTTCTTCACGTTGATTTGCATGCATCTGCAACAAACGTCCGATACGCTCTTTCTTACCCTTGATTGGGTTGTAAATCGTATCGCCTGAATTAATCACGCCAGAATAAACGCGGAAGAAAATCAACTGTCCAACGAATGGGTCAGTCATGATCTTGAACGCCAACGCAGAGAACTTCTCATCATCACTGGCTTGACGCTGACCTGCTTCACCGTTTTCTAATTCACCAGAAACTGGTGGAATATCTACTGGAGATGGCATGAAATCAATCACTGCGTCCAACATCGCCTGCACGCCTTTGTTCTTAAATGCTGTACCACACATCATTGGAACAATTTCGTTAGCAATCGTACGGTTACGCAATGCTTTTTTGATTTCTTCTTCACTTAGCGGTTCGCCACCAAGGTATTTATCCATCAACTCTTCTGAAGATTCGGCCGCTGCCTCAACCATTTTTTCACGCCACTCTTCTGCACTGGCTTGCAATTCAGCAGGGATGTCTTCGTATGTGAACTTAGTGCCCTGAGATGCCTCATCCCAGAAAATAGCTTTCATCTTAACTAGGTCAACAACACCCTTGAAATTTTCTTCAGCACCAATAGGAATCTGAACAGGGATTGGGTTTGCCTTCAAACGCAAACGCATTTGATCGTAAACCTTGAAGAAGTTGGCACCAGTACGGTCCATCTTGTTCACAAACGCCAAACGCGGAACTTTGTACTTGTTTGCTTGACGCCAAACTGTTTCTGATTGTGGTTGAACGCCACCCACCGCACAGTAAACCATGCAAGCACCATCCAATACGCGCATTGAACGTTCTACTTCAATAGTGAAGTCAACGTGACCTGGGGTATCAATGATGTTGATGCGGTGCTCTGGGTAGTTACCAGCCATACCCTTCCAGAAAGCTGTTGTAGCCGCTGAAGTAATGGTGATACCACGCTCTTGCTCTTGTTCCATCCAGTCCATGGTAGCTGCGCCATCATGAACTTCGCCAATCTTATGATTAACGCCGGTATAAAACAAAATACGTTCTGTTGTTGTTGTTTTTCCAGCATCAATGTGTGCGGAAATACCAATATTACGATAACGCTCAATAGGGGTTTTACGTGCCACTTTATCCTCGTCTTTTCTGAGCTGTTAGAAACGGAAATGAGAGAAAGCTTTGTTAGCTTCTGCCATACGGTGAACTTCATCACGCTTCTTCATCGCACCGCCACGTCCTTCAGACGCTTCGATCAATTCATTAGCAAGACGTTGAGCCATTGACTTTTCGCCACGCTTTTTAGCTGCTTCACGCAACCAACGCATAGCCAAAGCCAAACGACGTGATGGACGAACCTCAACAGGCACCTGGTAGTTAGCACCACCAACACGACGGCTCTTCACCTCAACCACAGGCTTAACATTGCCCATGGCGATTGAAAATACTTCTAGGGGTTCTTTGTTGGCTTTCTTTTCGATGTGCTCGAAAGCGCCATAAACGATACGTTCTGCAACGGATTTTTTACCATCCAACATCAAAACGTTCATGAATTTAGCAACTTCAACGTTTCCAAATTTTGGATCCGGAAGAATTTCACGCTTGGGTACTTCGCGACGACGCGGCATTACAACTCCTAATTTTATTCAGTTAGAGGACCATTCCTCAAAGTTACTCAACTAGATCACAATTGATCCGAAGTAACCACTTACTTAGCAGGTTCTTATTGAACCTGCTACTTGCGTAAAAAAGCTATTAAGCTTTCTTAGCGCGCTTCGCACCATATTTGGAGCGAGATTGCTTACGGTCTTTAACGCCTTGCAAGTCAAGTGAACCACGCACGATGTGATAACGCACACCTGGCAAGTCTTTGACACGACCACCGCGGATAAGAACCACTGAGTGTTCCTGCAAATTGTGGCCTTCACCACCAATGTAGGAAATCACTTCAAATCCATTAGTCAAGCGTACTTTGGCTACTTTACGCAAAGCCGAGTTAGGCTTTTTTGGAGTAGTTGTATATACGCGAGTACATACGCCACGGCGCTGAGGACAGTTCTCAAGCGCAGGGCTCTTACTTTTTACGACCTCAGAAGTACGAGGACTTCTAAGTAATTGATTAATTGTTGGCATAGCTTACTTTCAAAGCAGAAAATTCTGCGGTTTGCGAAGAACTCGACATTCTAGACCGGTCAGCTCCTGCCGTCAAGACGGCAAAAGCTGACTTTTTAGGTCTATTTTGTCCTTTTTGGCCTTATTCAGCCTCTCCTGTAGGTTCTAAATCCACTATTTCCTCAGATTTAGCCTCTTCAGCAGCAATCATTTCCGCACGTTCACGGTCCAACTGTTCGCGTACTTTGCGTGCGCGACGGTAGGCCAAACCGGTACCGGCAGGAATGAGGCGACCAATGATGACGTTTTCTTTGAGACCACGAAGCGTATCAACTTTGCCCATGATGGCGGCTTCAGTAAGAACTCTGGTTGTTTCCTGGAAGGAAGCAGCAGAAATGAAGCTGTCTGTAGACAATGATGCTTTCGTAATACCCAATAGAACGTTGTCATACAACGCCGGACGCTTACCTTCCGCAATCATGCGGTCGTTTTCATCCAACATGTCTGATCGTTCAACTTGTTCACCAGTGATGAATTTCGTATCGCCTGCATCCGTGATCTGAACGCGACGTAACATTTGACGAACAATCACTTCAATGTGCTTGTCGTTAATTTTCACGCCTTGCAAACGATAAACGTCCTGAACTTCATCAACGATGTAGGTTGCCAACTCTTCAATACCCTTCAAGCGAAGAATATCGTGTGGATCAGCAGGACCCTCAACAATCATTTCACCCTTGTTCACAACTTGACCATCGTGGACCAAGATTTGTTTCTCTTTAGGGATCAAGAACTCATGAGACTCACCATCCATGTCTGTGATAACAAGACGTTGCTTACCCTTGGTTTCTTTACCGAAAGAAACTGTACCTGTTACCTTTGCCAAGATGGCTGCATCTTTTGGTGAACGAGCCTCGAATAGTTCTGCCACACGTGGCAAACCACCCGTGATGTCTCGTGTCTTTTGCGCTTCGATTGGAATACGCGCCAACACTTCACCAACATGAACTGTTTGACCATCCTTAACGGTGATCAAGGCGCCCACCTGCAAACCAATGGTTACTGGATGATCTGTACCAGCGATGAGAACTTCAGCGCCAGCAGCATCGTACAAGCGAATCATTGGACGAACACCCTTTGATGCCGCACTACGACGCTTACCATCAATAACAACCAAAGTAGACAAGCCAGTTACTTCGTCAACCTGCTTAGCAACTGTTACGCCTTCTTCAACGTTTTCAAAGCGAACCACGCCTGAGTACTCAGTAATGATTGGGCGTGTCAATGGATCCCATGTTGCTAAAGTTGCGCCCGCCTTAATAGTGGCACCTTCTTTAAGCGTCAATGTTGCGCCGTATGGAATCTTATGACGCTCGCGCTCACGACTATTGTCATCCGTGATCAAGGCTTCGCCTGAACGAGAAATAACAATCTGCTCGCCTTTAGCGTTTGTTACAAAACGCATGGTTGGCGTGAAGCGCAAAATACCGTTTGACTTAGCTTCAACGTTATTTGCAACAGCAGCACGTGACGCAGCACCACCGATGTGGAATGTACGCATTGTTAACTGTGTACCTGGCTCACCAATTGATTGAGCAGCAATCACACCAACTGCCTCACCAGAGTTCACCATCGTGCCACGACCTAAATCACGGCCATAACACTTAGCGCACAAACCAAAACGTGTTGCACATGACAATGGCGTACGAACTTTCACTTCATCGATGCCTAATGAGTCAATTAACTCAACGTCATCTTCTGTCAACATAGTGCCGTCAACGATGATGGTTTCTTGTGTGTCTGGATTAACAACGTCACCGATACACACACGACCCAAGATACGATCGCTTAATGGCTCGATAACCTCACCACCTTCAACCAAGGCCTTCATTGAAACGCCATTAGTTGTACCGCAATCATCATCAAGAACTACCAAGTCTTGAGTCACATCCACCAAACGACGAGTCAAGTAACCAGAGTTAGCTGTCTTCAATGCAGTGTCAGCCAAACCTTTACGAGCACCGTGTGTTGAAATGAAGTACTGAAGAACGTTCAAACCTTCACGGAAGTTAGCAGTAATAGGTGTTTCAATGATTGAGCCATCTGGCTTAGCCATCAAACCACGCATACCAGCCAACTGACGAATCTGGGCAGCAGAACCACGCGCACCAGAGTCAGCCATCATGTAAATAGCGTTGAAAGACTCTTGCTTGACAGTCTTACCATGACGATCAACAACGTTTTCTTGAGATAACTGCTCCATCATGGCCTTACCGACCTGATCACCAGCAGCACCCCAAATATCAACCACGTTGTTATAGCGTTCTTGGTTAGTTACCAAGCCTGACATAAATTGCTTGTCATACTCTTTAACCTTGCCAGCAGCTTCAGAAATAATTGTTTCTTTCTGAGCAGGAATCAACATGTCATCAATTGCAATTGAGATACCAGCGCGAGTTGCCAAACGGAAACCAGACTGTAATAGCTTGTCTGCAAAAATAACTGTTTCTCTTAGACCGCACTTACGGAATGACAAGTTAATCAAGCGAGAAATTTCTTTCTTCTTGAGTGGCTTATTAATGCTGTCAAAAGACATGCCTTTAGGCAAAATCTCTGACAACATCGCACGACCTACTGTTGTGTGACGCAATGTCACTTTCTTAGCAAAGCGTGCATCGCCTTCTGCCTGCTTATCAACCAAATCATATTCAGTGATACGAACTGCAATGCGTGTGGCCAACTCAACTTGCTTATTTTCATAAGCGCGAATCACTTCGCTGATATCGGCAAATGTCATACCCTCACCCTTGGCATTAATTGCCTCACGTGTTGTGTAGTACAAGCCCAAAACGATATCTTGAGATGGAACAATAGAAGGTTCGCCGTTAGCTGGGAACAAGATGTTGTTTGAAGCCAACATCAATGTGCGAGCCTCCATCTGAGCTTCCAAAGACAATGGAACGTGAACAGCCATTTGGTCACCGTCGAAGTCGGCGTTGAATGCCGCACAAACGAGTGGGTGCAACTGAATAGCTTTACCTTCAATCAACATTGGCTCAAACGCCTGAATACCTAAGCGGTGCAATGTTGGCGCACGGTTCAACATCACTGGATGCTCACGAATCACTTCTTCTAAGATATCCCAAACGATTGGCGTTTGGTTTTCTACTTCTTTCTTAGCAGCTTTGATAGTTGTAGCAATACCCAATGTTTCTAGTTTGTTAAAAATGAACGGCTTGAATAGTTCAAGAGCCATCAATTTTGGTAAGCCGCACTGATGTAACTTCAATGTTGGACCAACCACGATCACTGAACGACCAGAGTAGTCAACACGCTTACCTAGCAAGTTTTGACGGAAACGGCCACCCTTACCTTTGATCATCTCTGCCAAAGACTTCAATGGACGCTTATTGGCACCAGTCATTGCTTTACCGCGACGACCGTTATCCAATAATGAGTCAACTGCTTCTTGTAGCATGCGCTTTTCGTTACGCACGATGATTTCTGGTGCACGCAATTCCAACAAACGCTTCAAACGGTTGTTACGGTTAATCACGCGACGATACAAATCGTTCAAGTCAGATGTTGCAAATCGACCACCATCCAATGGCACCAATGGGCGCAATTCAGGCGGCAACACTGGCAACACTTCCAAGATCATCCAGTCCGGCTTGATGCCAGAGCGCTGGAATGCCTCAAGAACTTTTAGACGCTTAGCAAACTTCTTAATTTTTGCTTCGCTGCCAGTTGCTTTCAAATCGGCACGCAATACTTCAACTTCACGATCGATGTCGATAGAGCGCAACAATTCACGAACGCCCTCGGCACCCATGATGGCTGTAAACGCACCGTCACCAAATTCTTCTAACTTTGCGTAGTACTCGTCTTCAGACATGATCTGACCGCGGCGCATTGCACCTTCAGGCGTTAAACCTGGATCAACGATCACATATGCTTCAAAGTAAAGCACGCGCTCGATATCACGCAAAGTCATGTCCAAAACCATGCCCAAACGAGATGGCAATGATTTCAAGAACCAGATGTGCGCAACAGGAGCTGCTAATTCAATATGACCCATGCGCTCACGACGCACTTTGGCCAACGTCACTTCAACGCCGCACTTCTCGCAAATTACACCGCGATACTTTAGGCGCTTGTACTTACCGCACAAGCACTCGTAGTCTTTGATTGGGCCAAAAATCTTGGCACAGAAAAGACCATCACGCTCAGGCTTAAAAGTACGATAGTTAATTGTTTCTGGCTTACGAACTTCACCAAAAGACCAAGAACGAATCTTTTCTGGTGAAGCCAAACCAATCTTAATGGCGTCAAACTGCTCTTCGCCATGCGTCTGCTTAAATAGATCTAGCAATGCTTTCATATTAGCTGCGCTCCATGTCGATATCGATACCTAACGAGCGGATTTCTTTTACCAGCACGTTAAAGGACTCAGGCATGCCAGCATCAATGCTGTGCTCACCCTTGACGATGTTTTCGTAAACTTTGGTTCTACCGTTAACGTCATCTGACTTAACTGTGAGCATTTCCTGCAACACATAAGATGCGCCATAAGCTTCCAAAGCCCAAACTTCCATCTCACCAAAACGCTGACCACCGAATTGAGCTTTACCGCCCAATGGCTGCTGCGTTACTAATGAGTAAGGGCCTGTAGAACGAGCGTGCATCTTGTCATCCACCAAGTGGTGAAGTTTCAAGACGTGCATCACACCAACTGTTACAGATCTTTCAAACGCCTCACCAGTTCTGCCATCAAACAAAGTGATTTGTTGACGTGAAGGTGTCATTGATAGACTCTTCGCAACTTCTTCTGGATATGCCATTTCTAACATCTTGGCAATTTCACCCTCTGTTGCGCCATCAAAGACTGGTGTTGCAAATGGAGCACCATCTCTCAAGTTATTTGCCAACTCAAGAACTTGCTCATCTGTAAAGCTGTCTAAATCTTCTACACGGCCAGTTTCGTTGTATAGCTGCTTCAAGAACTTGCGCAACTGCTCTGCTTTCGCTTGAGCCTTTAGCATTTCTTGAATACGCTTACCAATACCTAGCGCAGCCCAACCTAAGTGAACCTCAAGAATCTGTCCAACGTTCATACGTGATGGAACGCCTAATGGGTTCAACACGATATCAACAGGTGAGCCATCGGCCATGTAAGGCATGTCTTCTACTGGAGTGATCTTTGAAACCACGCCCTTGTTACCGTGACGACCAGCCATCTTGTCACCAGGCTGCAAGCGACGCTTAACTGCCAAGTAAACCTTGACCATCTTGATAACGCCTGGAGCCAACTCATCACCTTGAGTTAACTTCTTGCGCTTCTCTTCAAAGTCTTGATCGAACTGTGTGCGCTTTGCTTCAATAGCCTCTTTAATAGCTTCTAATTGAGCAGCAACATCTTCATCGGCAGGACGAATATCAAACCAGTGATATTTCTCAAGATCAGCCAAGTAATCTTTGGTGATCTTTGTCCCTTTTGCCAACTTCTTAGGACCACCATTGGCCACTTTGTTGAGCAACAATTTTTCTAAACGACTAAATGCATCACCTTCAACGATGCGCAATTGGTCATTTAAATCTAAGCGATAACGCTTTAGCTCTTCATCAATGATTGACTGTGCACGCACGTCACGCTCAATACCTTCGCGCGTGAATACTTGTACGTCAATCACTGTGCCTGTCATACCAGAAGGTACGCGCAATGAAGTGTCTTTAACGTCAGAAGCTTTTTCACCAAAAATGGCGCGCAAAAGTTTTTCTTCTGGAGTCAGCTGTGTTTCGCCTTTTGGCGTTACCTTACCAACCAATACGTCACCAGCCTCAACTTCAGCACCAATGAAAGTAATACCGCTTTCATCCAAACGGCTTAACTGTGTCTCAGCCAAGTTTGAAATATCGCGTGTAATTTCTTCTGGTCCTAGTTTTGTGTCACGGGCAACCACAGACAATTCTTCAATGTGAATTGATGTGTAGCGATCATCAGCAACAACTTTTTCAGAGATCAAGATTGAATCTTCGAAGTTGTAGCCGTTCCATGGCATGAATGCAACCACCATGTTTTGACCCAAAGCCAATTCACCCAAATCAGTTGATGCGCCATCAGCAATCACGTCGCCGCGATCAACGATGTCACCAACCTTAACGATTGGACGCTGATTGATGTTTGTGTTTTGGTTTGAACGTGTGTACTTGATGAGGTTGTAAATATCAACGCCCACTTCGCCAGCCGCAGTTTCTTCGTCATTCACACGAATCACGATACGGTTAGCATCAGCGTAATCAACCTTACCACCACGAGTTGCCATTACGACAGTGCCTGAGTCAACAGCCACTGTGCGCTCTAAGCCAGTACCTACCAATGGCTTTGTTGCGCGCAAGCATGGTACCGCTTGACGTTGCATGTTCGCACCCATCAACGCACGGTTAGCATCATCGTGCTCCAAGAATGGAACGAGTGATGCAGCAGCAGAAACGATTTGGCTTGGAGCCACGTCGATGTACTGAATACGCTCTGGACTCACCATCATTGTTTCGCCAGCTTGACGTGATGAAACTAATTCATCTGTTAACTTGCCTGACTTATCAATTGAAGCGTTCGCCTGAGCGATCACATATTTAGCTTCTTCAATAGCAGACAAATAATCAACTTGATCAGTTACCTTGCTATTCACAACTTTACGGTATGGTGTTTCCAAGAAACCATGCTCATTCAAACGAGCAAACAAAGCCAAAGAGTTGATCAAACCAATGTTTGGACCCTCTGGTGTTTCAATCGGACAAACACGACCATAGTGTGTTGGGTGTACGTCACGCACTTCGAAACCTGCGCGCTCACGTGTCAAACCACCTGGGCCCAATGCTGAAATACGACGCTTGTGCGTGATTTCTGACAATGGGTTTGTTTGATCCATAAACTGGGACAACTGTGAAGAACCAAAGAACTCACGAATTGCTGAAGAAATCGGCTTGCTGTTGATCAAATCATGCGGCATCAAGTTTTCTGTTTCAGCTTGACCCAAACGCTCTTTCACAGCACGCTCAACGCGTGACAAACCTGCGCGGAATTGATTTTCTGCCAATTCACCAACGCAACGCACACGACGATTACCTAAGTGATCGATGTCGTCTACTTCGCCTTTACCGTTTCTTAAGTCAACCAATAGTTTGATTGTGTCTAAGATGTCTTCATTTGAAAGAACCATCAAACCTTCCATCACTGGACGATTTAAACGGCTATTAACTTTCATACGACCTACACGTGAAAGATCATATGTATCTTCGTTGTAGAACAATCTTTGGAACAAGGCCTCAACAGCATCTTCTGTCGGTGGCTCACCAGGACGCATCATGCGATAGATTGCGATACGGGCAGCCATCTGATCAGCTGTTTCATCAATGCGCAATGTTTGCGAAATGAATGAACCTTGATCAAGATCGTTTGTGTAAATTGTTTGCAACTCTTTAACGCCAGCTTCTCTTAAGTTAGCCAATAGAGTTTCTGTGATTTCTTCGTTAGCAGTTGCAAGAACTTCACCTGTATCAGCATCAACGATGTTTTTAGCAACAACGCGACCAATCAAATAATCATCAGGAACATTGATTGTTGTCGTTTTAGCTGCTTCAAGATCACGAATGTTTTTAGCATTGATACGCTTATCTTTTGCAATAACAACATTGCCAGCTTTATCGGTGATGTCAAAACGCGCAACTTCACCCTTTAAGCGCTCAGCAACAAAATTCATTTGTGCGCCAGCTGCTTGTAGTTTGAAATTATCGAAACCGAAGAAGTTTTCCAAAATTTGCTCATCGTTCATACCGATGGCTTTGAGCAAAATAGTTACCGGCATCTTGCGACGGCGGTCGATACGGAAATACAAAATATCTTTTGGATCAAACTCAAAGTCTAACCATGATCCACGGTAAGGAATCACACGAGCAGAGAACAATAATTTGCCTGAGCTATGAGTCTTACCTTTGTCGTGTTCAAAAAACACTCCTGGTGAACGGTGTAACTGAGAAACAATCACACGCTCTGTACCATTGATCACAAATGAGCCAGTGTCAGTCATCAAAGGAATTTCACCCATGTAGACTTCTTGCTCTTTCACTTCCTTAACCTTTGTTGGCGCTTCGCGATCATTGATGATCAAGCGAACTTTGGCGCGCAAGGCTGAGTGATAAGTTAGGCCACGCTGTTGACATTCTTTAACGTCAAACGGTGGAGTTGAAAGGTTGTACTGAACGAATTCCATGCGAGCGAAACCATTGTTCGACACGATAGGGAATATTGAAGTGAATGCAGATTGCAAGCCTTCATTTAGACGATCAGCAGGGCTTCTTGATTCTTGCAAAAATTTTGCATAAGACTCAAGTTGCGTTGTCAACAAGTAAGGTACTTGATGATTATTAGGGCGCTTAGCGAAGCTTTTACGGATACGCTTGCGTTCGGTGAAACTATAAGCCATGTCATCTCCGAATTTAAGCGACTGAGCAGAGATTTGGTGATTGGCCTCTACCAATCATGGCTGACGGTGTGCGTGCGCACAACCCGACCAAACTTGCCTTCTGCAGTCGTATCAGAAGGCAAACCAGATACCAAACTTTTTTAATATCTGGTTTGCCTTCTAAGCAAACCGGGCAGCAAAAGCTGCCCATCAAACCTATTACTTAAGTTCGACCTTAGCGCCAGCTTCTTCAAGCTTCTTCTTAGCGTCTTCAGCTGCTGCTTTGTCAACGCCTTCTTTGATTGGCTTCGGTGCGCCATCAACTAAGTCTTTAGCTTCTTTCAAGCCAAGACCAGTGATTTCGCGAACAGCTTTAATCACGCTCACTTTGTTTGCGCCAGCTTCAGCCAACACAACTGTGAACTCTGATTGCTCAGCTGCACCAGCAGCTGCACCGCCGCCTGCGCCTGGAGCAGCAACAGCCATTGCAGCTGCTGATACACCAAATTTCTCTTCAAATGCTTTAACTAGATCGTTCAAGTCCATTACAGACATATTGCCAACGGCTTCTAGAATGTCGTCTTTAGTAACTGCCATTTTTAAAACTCCTAATTCAAATTTCTTTAGTTAATTAAAGTGAGACTGCTATTACGCAGCTTCTTTAGCTTTCTTTTCTGCAACCGCTGCCAATACGCGAGCCATACCAGAAACTGGGGCTTGCATAACGCCAAGCAACATCGCGATAAGTTCATTACGTCCAGGAATAGATGCCAAAGCTTTAACTGCTGCTGCATCCATCACCTTGCCGTTGTATGAACCCGCTTTGATTACTAAAGCTGCTTGCGTCTTTGAAAAGTCGTTTAAAACTTTTGCTGACGCAACTGGGTCTGCGGAGATACCGTAAATAAGCGGACCAGCCATCTCACCGGCCAATGACTCGAACGACGTTCCTTGAACCGCGCGACGTGCCAAAGTGTTCTTCATAACGCGAAGGTAAACACCATTTGCACGAGCTTGAGCTCGCAGAGTAGTCAGTTCGCCCACTGGAATACCGCGGTATTCAGCTAGCACCATGGTTTGAGCTTGTGCAACTTCTGCACTTACCTCAGCCACGACCGCCTTTTTGTCTTCCATATTTAAAGGCACTGTTTAACTCCTATTAACCTAACTGTTACCAATTAGGGGTTGCACACAGGCGAAATCTTTTCAGGATCGCCATCTGCGCTGGCACTATTTCTAGTATTAAGAGTTATCTCTAACTCACCAACGGTCTTTGATGTTCAAGCAAAGGTTGCCCTCTGCTTGACCCAAAGTTCTTTTTTTAGCCGCTGATTAAGCAGCCAATGAGTTTTGGTCAACACGCACACCAGCACCCATGGTGCTGCTGACGGCAACTTTTCTCAAATAAATACCCTTGCTAGCAGCTGGCTTTGCTTTTGTTAAAGCGTCCAATAGTGCTAGTAAGTTGTTTTTCAATGCGCCTGGTTCAAATGAACGACGACCGATTGTTGCGTGAACAATACCGGCTTTGTCTACACGGAATTGAACTTGACCGGCCTTGGCATTTTTAACCGCGCCGGCAACGTCTGGGCTCACTGTGCCAACCTTCGGGTTAGGCATCAAACCTCTTGGTCCCAAGATCTGACCCAAGGTACCAACGATACGCATTGCGTCTGGAGATGCAATCAAAACATCAAAGTCAATTTTTCCGCCTTTGATTTGATCAGCCAAATCGTCCATACCAACAATTTCTGCGCCAGCGGCTTTAGCTTGCTCAGCTTTTTCACCTTGAGCAAAAACAGCTACGCGCACTGACTTACCAGTACCTGCAGGCAACACAACTGAACCACGAACAACTTGGTCAGATTTTTTAGCATCAATACCAAGTTGAACAGCAACGTCGATAGACTCATCGAACTTTGCAGTTGCAAATTCTTTAACAAGGCTCAATGCCTCATCGATAGGGTAAAACTTATTACGGTCTACTTTTGCTTGAAAAGCAGCTACGCGTTTAGAAACTTTAGCCATGATTAGAGTCCTTCCACAGTGATACCCATAGAGCGGGCGCTACCAGCGATTGTGCGAACAGCTGCATCCATATCGGCTGCTGTTAGATCAGGCATTTTTGCCTTAGCAATTTCCTCAGCTTGAGCGCGAGTAATTTTGCCAACCTTGTCTGTATGTGGACGTGGAGAACCTTTTTCCAACTTAGCAGCTTTTTTGATCAATACTGTTGCTGGAGGAGTCTTCATCACAAATGTGAAGCTCTTATCAGCAAAAGCTGTGATCACTACAGGAATTGGTAAACCTGGTTCCATGCTTTGTGTTTGAGCATTGAACGCTTTACAGAATTCCATGATGTTCAAACCGCGTTGACCTAACGCTGGACCAACTGGTGGCGATGGATTCGCTTTACCGGCTGGGATTTGTAGCTTAATAAAGCCAATAATCTTCTTTGCCATTTTTACACTCCAATAATGGTGCATCTTTTAAATTCAAAAAGACCACCGTTGAGTAAAACGCCTTGTTAGAGCGGCAACCCTAACTCAGCTCCTCATACAAACCTGTTTGCACAGGCTTGTAAATCTTTACATCTTTTCTACCTGACCAAACTCAAGCTCGACAGGTGTGCCACGCCCAAAGATCGTTACAGAAACTCTCAAGCGAGACTTTTCATAATTAACTTCTTCAACGTTGCCGTTGAAGTCTGTGAATGGACCTTCTTTAACGCGAACCATTTCACCCACTTCAAACAATGTTTTTGGTTTTGGCTTATCAACACCAGCCTGCATTTGGTCCATGATTTTTTGAACTTCTGCAGGAGAAATTGGTGATGGTTTATTTCTTACGCCACCAACAAAGCCTGTGACCTTTGGTGTATTTTTTACCAAGTGCCATGTCTCATCCGTCATTTCCATTTCGATAAGAACATAGCCTGGGAAGAAGCGGCGCTCAGAAACAGCCTTTTGGCCACTCTTGATCTCAACAACTTCTTCTGACGGCACCAAAATTTTTCCAAATTTATCCGCCATGCCAGAACGCGCAATGCGCTCTGTCAAACCTTTTTGAACGCTCTTCTCCATACCGGAGTAAGCATGAATCACATACCAGCGCATATTGCCTGTGGTTTGTGTATTGATGATTGCTTGTTCAGACATCTTTTACTCACTTCCAACCGAGGAATACAGAGAAAACTAACCACTCAATGAGTTTGTCAGCTGCCCACAAGAACAAAGCCATGACAACAACAAATGCAAAAACAATCAATGTCATTTGCGTTGTTTCTTTACGACTTGGCCATACAACTTTTTTAGCCTCAGCAACTGATTCTTTGGCATAAGCAAAAAAGCGCTTACCGTCTGAAGAAATTGCCGCAATCACAATTGCCACCGCAAAACCACCAAGAAGCGCCGCTAAGCGAACCCAGATAGTTTGACCGGCAAGCACGTAATACGCGACCAAAGAAAGAATAACAATAAGACCAGCCAGGATAGTCATCCAGCTGGTTTTATTTTCTTGTTCTACAGATGTTTGCGCCATATTTTTCAGTTTGCTGTGGCAGGGGCGGAGGGCATCGAACCCCCAACCTTCGGTTTTGGAGACCGACACTCTGCCAATTGAGCTACGCCCCTTACGTTCATTAATCTAAAACTTTAGCAACAACACCGGCGCCTACAGTACGGCCACCTTCACGAATCGCAAAACGGAGACCTTCTTCCATCGCGATCGGAGCGATCAACTTCACTGTAATTGTCACGTTATCACCAGGCATCACCATCTCTTTGTCTTTCGGCAATTCGATTGAACCTGTTACGTCCGTTGTACGGAAGTAGAACTGTGGACGGTAGTTGTTGAAGAATGGTGTGTGACGACCACCTTCGTCTTTGCTCAACACATACACCTCAGCTGTGAAGTGTGTGTGTGGCGTAATAGAACCTGGCTTAGCCAATACTTGACCACGCTCAACTTCTTCACGCTTTGTACCGCGCAACAAGATACCCACGTTGTCACCAGCTTGACCTTGGTCTAACAACTTACGGAACATCTCAACGCCTGTACATGTTGTCTTCAATGTTGGCTTGATACCGATGATCTCGATCTCTTCACCAACCTTAACAATACCGCGCTCAATACGACCAGTCACAACTGTACCGCGACCAGAAATAGAGAACACGTCTTCAACTGGCATCAAGAACGCGCCGTCAACAGCACGCTCTGGTGTTGGAATGTATGTGTCCAATGCTTCAGCCAACTTCATGATGGCCTCTTCACCTAACGCACCTTTGTCGCCCTCAAGCGCCAACTTTGCTGAACCTTTAACGATTGGTGTGTCATCGCCTGGGAAGTCATACTTAGACAACAACTCACGAACTTCCATTTCTACTAGCTCTAACAATTCTGCATCATCAACCATGTCGCACTTGTTCATGAACACGATGATGTATGGAACACCAACCTGGCGTGCCAACAAGATGTGCTCACGTGTTTGTGGCATAGGACCGTCTGCAGCAGACACCACCAAAATAGCGCCGTCCATCTGAGCAGCACCAGTGATCATGTTCTTAACGTAGTCAGCGTGACCTGGGC
>CALKUJ010000158.1 GCA_937996825.1 uncultured Polynucleobacter sp.
GCTACGTGGTTTGGCGCTGAAACTGTCCTTGGTATTTCTGCCACATTCTTAGAGAGTGGTTTTCGAGGATTGATCTCTGATCCTTTGGGTGCGTCGATCTGTTTGGTCATCTTTGGTTTGGTTTTTGCTAGACCTCTTTACCGCATGAATTTGCTCACCCTGGGTGACTTTTTCAGAATCAGATACAACAAACAAACAGAAATGATTCTGTCACTGTGTATTGTTATTTCTTATTTGGGTTGGGTGGCTGCACAAGTCACGGCCCTTGGCTTGGTATTCAACGTCTTGTCTTACGATGCTATTTCTCAAAACCAAGGAATGTTGATTGGTTCCACAGTGGTTTTGTTGTACACCTTATTTGGCGGTATGTGGTCTGTGGCAATCACTACCTTTGTGCAAATGATTGTGATTGTGATCGGTTTATTGATCGTCACATGGACAGCCGGCGATATGGCTGGGGGCATGAGTCATGTCATCAGCACTGCAGCAGCAGCTGGTAAGTTTGACTTCCTGCCTAAATTAGAGTGGCTTGATATGGTTGGTTGGATAGCAGCTTTGGTGACCATGGGCTTGGGTTCAATCCCACAGCAAGACGTCTTTGCCAGAGCGAATTCCTCTAAAAATGAAACTGTTGCGATCTGGGGCACGACCTTGGGAGGAGTTTCTTATTTCTTCTTTGCAGCTGTGCCGCTGTTCTTGGCCTACTCAGCAACAATGATTGATCCTGATTTAGTGGCGAGATATATCAGCAAAGATTCACAATTGATTTTGCCGATGTTCATTTTAGAAAAAATGCCATTCACCATGCAGGTGATTTTCTTTGGTGCACTTCTATCGGTGATCATGAGTACGGCATCAGGAACTTTGTTAGCACCTTCAGTCACTTTTTCAGAAAACATTCTGAAATCAGTTGTACCCCACATGAGTGATCGCACATTTTTATGGGCAACCAAACTCACGGTGGCGTGTTTTGCATCAATTGTTACCTTTTACGCTATTTATACAGACGCATCGATTCATGCCATGGTCGAACACGCCTACCGAATCACGCTGGCTGGTGCTTTTGTTCCCCTTGCAGCAGGTTTGTTCTGGAAAAAAGCCAGTAATTTAGGGGCTGCTCTTGCTATCACCTTTGGTTTGGGTGTATGGTTGTTATTAGAGTTCACCCATACAGAATTACTGGTTGAACCTCATTTATTGGGCTTGATTGCCAGTTTTGTTGGCATGTTGTTAGGATCTTTTATGGTGCCAAATAAGCACAATTTAGATCACTTAAAGATGGGGCAGTGAATCATTTAATGAGAAAACTATTACTACTGAGCGCATTCTTCTTATCGGCCTGTCAAATAGGTCATAAAGAAGAAGCGCCTAAAGTAATGGGTGACACTCATTGGACTTTAGAGTTCACATTGCTCAAAAACAACAAGCCTACCGAAACTAAAACCTATCAGTTTGAATCACGCATGGATTGCTTCAATACCATGTACAAAATGCAAGAAGCTGCCAAGAAGGTCCGCAATCAAACTGGTGCAGGACTCTGTTACAAATTATTTGCTGATGGTCAAGAGCGCACCAGCAATGATTTATTGACCAGACATTAAAGGTGCGTTAAAGCTTATTGCTGGGCTTGATCAAATCTTTGCGTTGATAACCTAGCTTTTCAGCTTTCACTAAAAGAGCTTCCTCTAACTTTGGATCCAGTTGCTTTTGTCTGGCCAAAATCCAAAAATACTTACCGGCTGGCTCGCCAACCAAAACCCAAGAATAATCCTCAGCCAAATCGATCACCCAATAGTCTCCATAAAAAGGTCTAAAGAAAGACACTTTTAATTGCGAGTTATTCGATCCCGGCACTACCTTGGCGATACCATTTGCTACCTTAGGACCATCCTTTTTCAGGCAGGTATTGAGAACGTTGATATGACCATCATCTCTAAGAGCATATTGAGCTGAAACAGTCACGCAATCAGTGCCTTCAAACCAATTGGGTAAACGATAAATCTCATACCAAGTTCCTAGGTAGCGGTTCAGATCAACGGAGCTAACGCTTTTAAGAGGGCTGCTAGATTGACGGTATACCGCTTGATTGGCGCAAGCGCTTAAAATGAAAACACTGGTAATTGAGACAAAAAGAAGATAAATATATTTACGCATGATTACATCGTAAACTAAATTGATACATATGAAAATTCGTATTTGGGATCTACCGACAAGATTGTTTCACTGGCTTTTGGTCATGGCCGTGATCGGTAGTTTTGTGTCCGTCAAATTAGGTGGTAATGCCATGATTTGGCATGGCCGTTTTGGCTACTTCGTTTTAGCTTTGATTTTCTTCAGACTCATTTGGGGTTTTGTGGGAACACATCATGCCCGCTTTGCTCAATTTATCAAGTCACCGAAAGCCATCTTGGCTTATCTAAAAAATCCTGCTGAAACACCTGGGCACAGCCCATTAGGGGCAATCTCAGTCATTGTATTGATTACTTTATTTTTAGCTCAAGCCTTAGCGGGCTTGTTTGCGAGTGATGACATTGCCTTTGATGGACCGCTGGTGAAATATGTGGCGTCTACTTGGGTGGAGCTCTTGACCTCATTTCATCGTTTGAATGAATGGGTTCTGCTAACTTTGGTAGGTATACACCTGGGTGCGATTTTGTATTACAAATATGCCAAGAGAATCAATCTCATCTCTGCCATGATCACCGGTGATAAAGAATGGTCAGATACTGCGCCTCTGGTTCAAGATGACTCAAAGGTCAGACTCAAAGCGATGGCCATATTGATCGCCATCGCTTTGATCATGTATTACTTCTTACGATAGTTATCGTGACAGGCTTTACAAGATTTACCTGCTTCACCAAATGCTTTTTTAATCGTCTCTAAATCACCAGATTTAGCAGCCGTATTTAATTCAGCCACAGCCTTTTGCATTTTCTCGCCACCAGCTTTGAACTTATCCATTTCTTTCCAGATTTCTGGCAATGACTTGCCACCTTCTGTGCCTGGACCGAATGCTTGCCACGGTAAGTGAGCCAAACTAGCAACCACTGCAGCGTTCGCAGCTACTTCATTTTTGTCAAAAGGCTTTTCACCTTTAACAACGGCACCAATTCTGGAGAAATGATTGCCCATCACGACAAAGGTGGCGGCACGGTATTTGATCGCATCTTCAGTTTTGGCAAATTGAGCATGAGCCATACCTGGTGCTAAAAGTGATAGCACTACACCTGTTGCTAGGATTGCTTGTTTCATGAATTTCTCCTTGATTATTAAAAAATGAAACGGAGTGGTACAAGTAAGGTATCTAAAAGCCAGTAGGTGGCGGACATCACTGGCCGCATCCAAAGAGCACTGATCACACCAGTGATCACCAAGCCTAAAACAATGAAAAATCCCCAAGGTTCTACTCTTGAAACCATCGCTGCTTGTTTCCAAGGTAACACGCCCACCAAAATACGTCCACCATCGAGGGGTGGAAGAGGAAATAAATTAAAGGCAAACATCACCACGTTCACCAATACACCTGCCTGACACATTTCTAAGAAGAAACGCTCGGTGAGTGATACCTTGACCAAGAGTAAATACATGATGGCCCAAAAGAAAGCTTGGATCAAATTCGATCCTGGGCCAGCCAGAGCAACCCAAATCATGTCTTTTTTAGGATGTTTTAAATTACCAAAGCGAACGGGTACCGGTTTGGCGTAGCCGAATAAGAAAGTACCGGCAGTTGCAAAGTAGAGCAATAGGGGGACAGCAATTGTGCCCATTGGATCAATGTGCTTGATAGGGTTGAGTGTCACTCTACCTAAAGCATAAGCTGTGTTATCACCCAATTGCTTGGCTGCGTAACCGTGCGCAGCTTCATGAAGGGTAATCGCAAAAATGACAGGTATCGCATAAATAGCAACCGTCTGAATGATGTTTGCGATATCCATTAAGCGACCGCCACAATATCGTAGCCAGCATCAACGATGGCCTCGCTCAATCTTGCTTGATCAAGATCGCTGGTCACTGTGACTGTTTGTTTGGGAATGTCTGTATCAATCTTCGCGCTTGGATCAAGACCCAAAATGGCTTTTGTGATTGTCTGTGTGCAATGACCGCAGTTCATGCCCTTAACAGTAAAAATGAATGTCATATTTTTTGTGGTTTCCTGATTTAAGGAGGACAATATATGTAAATCTTAACTTATTCCATTATGGAGCTTATGAGTCAATTAGTCACCCTCAACATTCGCGGCATGACGTGCGCCTCATGTGTGGCTAGGCTTGAAAAATCATTATCAAAAGTTGCTGGGGTTGATGCTGCCAGCGTCAATTTGGCAACTGAAAAAGCTCAAATCAGGGTCAATCAAGAGCCGCAGAACATCACCAATCTTTTGATAGCGGCTGTTAAGAAAGCCGGATTTGAAGCGAATGTGTTCAGTCACCAGTCAACAGTTGTCGCTCGCACAAACATCATTGATTTACATGGCAAAGCTGCGGTGATCTTGGCCATGGCATTGTCTCTTCCATTACTTGCGCCTATGTTGCTCATGCCCTTTGGTGTTCATTGGATCTTGCCGGCATGGGCCCAGTTTTTATTGGCCACCCCTGTGCAATTCATTTTAGGTTCTCGTTTTTATGTCGCTGGATTTAAAGCTCTGCGGATGGGTTCTGGCAACATGGATTTATTGGTGGCGCTTGGTACCACAGCTGCTTATGGTTTGAGTATTTACACCTGGTATCTATCTGACTGGGGTAGGGCTTATGAACCGCATGAACTTTATTTTGAAAGTTCTGCGGTGGTGATTTCATTGGTGATGTTGGGTAAGTGGTTAGAAGCGAGAGCTAAAAAAGAAACCACAGCAGCCATCACAGCCCTTCAGTCTTTGTGGCCTGATCAAGCGAAATTATTACGTCAGCGCGATTTAAACCAATTGGATTATCAATATTTACCGATTGCACAAATCTTGCCAGGTGATTGGGTTTTGGTATTACCGGGTGAACGCATTCCAGTGGACGGCTTGGTCATTGAAGGTCTGAGTGAAATTGATGAGTCGATGTTGACTGGTGAATCCAAGTTACTTGAAAAAGAAAAAGACTCAACAGTGATTGGCGGTTCTTTGAATGGATCAGGACGCTTGATCATTCAAGCGACAGGCGTTGGCGAGACAAGCGTTTTGGCAAAGATGATTGCTTTGGTCGAGAACGCACAAGCTGAAAAAGCACCCATACAACGATTGGTTGATCAGGTCAGTGCTTGGTTTGTGCCCACAGTGGTATTGATTGCAGTCGCCAATTTTTTAGTTCATTCATTGCTTCTTGATAATTCGCAACATGCATTGTTGTATTCAGTAGCCATCTTGGTGATCGCTTGCCCATGTGCCTTGGGCTTGGCAACGCCAGTAGCCATCATGGCTGGCACAGGTGTTGCGGCAAAATTTGGCATTTTGATCAAAGATGCTCAAGCCCTAGAGTTGGCTCACCGCATCAATGTGGTGGCATTTGATAAAACGGGCACATTGACACTGGGCAAACCCAGTGTGAAAAACTTCATTAATTTCAGCGATTCAAATGATTCACAAATCCATGCTTTGGCTTTGGGTTTACAAATGGGCAGTGAGCACCCTCTGGCAAAAGCCATGATTCAATTTGCAGAGCGCCAGCAAGTGAGTGCAGAAAACTACGCCACGATTCTGGCGAATGTTGGCAAGGGCGTTGAGGGCCAATGCGTGAGTGGCTTGTATCAAGGTAAAACCATTGCCTTTGTGAGCTTCCACGCAATGAAAGAACACGCATCTGAGCAAATGCAAACAGCTGCAAGCAAGGAATTAAATGTTGGTCACAGTGTGTCTTGCTTGGTAGATGTGACAAATTCATCCAATCAGCAAATCCTGGCCATTTATTCATTTGGAGATGAATTAAAGCCAGGAGTGAGTGAAGCAATTGAGCGCCTCAAATCAATGAAGATTAAAACTGTGATGATTTCAGGGGACAACCAATTGGTGGCTAATTTACTGGCGCAGAAAATTGGTATTGATGAAGTCTATGCAGAAGTATTGCCTGCAGAAAAAGCTGCCATCATTCAATCACTCAAAGCCATTCATGGACGTAGTTATGTGGCGATGGTGGGCGATGGGGTGAACGATGCACCTGCTCTTGCAGTAGCAGACGTTGGTATTGCGGTATCAACTGGAACAGACATTGCTATGCATGCAGCAAGTATCACCTTGATGCGCGGTGATCCTGCTTTGGTGCCTGATGCAATTGAAATTTCGACCAAGACTTGGCAGAAAATCAAACAAAATTTATTCTGGGCCTTTGTTTACAACTTGATTGGTATTCCCTTGGCTGCTCTGGGTTATCTAACTCCCATGATTGCGGGCGCAGCAATGGCGGCATCCAGTGTGAGTGTGGTTAGCAATGCTTTACTGCTCAGAAAATGGACAAGGCCCAAATCCTGATCACTCAAAATTTGGGCCTAGATGTATGACTTAATTAATTAATTAATCAATCAATCAATTAAATAACTTACTTACCTACATAAGTATTTAAATTAATACCTTCTTTAGTCATGATGCGAGCCACTACTGGTAAAGCAGCTATTGCTGCAGCATAACGTTGGTACTGTGGGTAGTTGGCTGGATTGATGCCGGCCATGCCTGCCCAACGAATGAAAGCTACAGCGTAAAGATCAGCAGGAGTCAATTGAGTGCCACAGATGAAGTCGCGACCGTCGGCCACTGATTTATCAATTTCAATCAATTGAGTTTTGAACATCTCTAGCGCCATGGTTTTAACACCAGCTTTACCTGCTTCATCGCCAAAGCGTTCAGGTCTAAAAACTCTGGTGAAGGTTGGGTGAACCGTGTTGTTCATCCAGGCAAGCATTGATAATGCTTGCGCTTTTTCCATTGGGTCGCTTGGGAATATGTTTGCTTTTGGGAATGTTTCATTCAAGAAGTTGGTGATAGCAATCACTTGTGTGAGTAATTGACCGTCAACAATCAAAGCAGGCACTTGGCTTCTTGGATTAATGGCTTGGTATTCAGGTTTTAAGTGTTCGCCATTGCGCAGAGTAATCACGGTCGATGAAAAATCCTGACCATGTGTTTCTTTCACTAACTCAAGCATCACATGAGGAACAAAAGAACAGGTTCCTGGGCAGTAATACAAATGCAAATTCATTGATGATCCCCTTTTTTGTTGTAGTCTTGAGTATAGACTCAATAAAAAATTCATGAATCCTCAAGAACTCAATTCGCTACATCTGCTCAATCGTCTGGTCCGTCAGCCTCATGAGCACAAAGGCCATGCTGGTAAGGTCTTGATCATTGGTGGTGCTAGTGGGATGGCTGGCGCTGCTTTATTGGCTGGTAGAGCAGCCCTTCATGCTGGAGCTGGTTGGGTGGTGATTGGTTTTTTAGATGAGCGCGCCTTAGCCGTGCTTTCAGACCAACCTGAATTGATGTTGAATCACGCATCAAAAGAAATCATTCAAGAAACTCGAGCTGATGTATTGGCCATTGGTCCTGGATTAGGGCAGAGCGAGCAAGCTCATGATTTATTGAGCCAAGCATTGCAGTCCTCTGCTTTATTGATCATCGATGCGGATGGCCTTAATTTAATCGCCACTCATCCTGAGCTTCTCCAGCAACTCAAGCTTCGACCATCATTGAGCACAGTGATCACGCCTCACCCAGGTGAGGCTGCAAGATTACTCAATACAACGCCCGAGCAAATTCAAATCAATAGACCACTGGCAATTGATCAGTTGGTCGCTTTAACGGGGGCTGTTGTTGTTCTTAAAGGACAAAATACTTTGATCAAGCCACCGAATGCATCAACTCAATTAAATGAGGCAACCAGGGTGTGTCTGAAGGGTCATCCTGGTATGGGTGTGGCTGGTATGGGAGATGTATTGACTGGGGTGATTGCAGCTATCATGAGTCAAGGCATCAAGCATCAAATCAACCCGTTTGAGGCGAGTTGCCTTGCCGTTGAACTTCATGCGGCTGCAGCTGATGCCCTTTTAAATCAAGGGATTGGCCCAATCGGGCTGACACCCTCAGAAGTCATCTTAGAGATACGAAATTTGATAAATATCCAATAAAAAGTCCTTTTTCATGGATAATATGGGTTGTAGCTAATATTTTGATTAGGGAGCTTTAAATGAACGAATGGCACACCGAGAGTAAAGACGAAATCAACCAAAAAATCATCACATTGATCGTGATGTTAGCCGCCGCTACATGTTTAGCAATTTTGTTCGCTCTGGCTGCTGCTCATATCGGTTACGTTCTGTAATCCAAACAAGTTATAAAAAAGCTGCCTTAGTTTCCTAAGGCAGCTTTTTTTTATTCTTTCTTTTTTATTTTCACAATTCCCTTTGCTCTTTTCTTATTCATGAGCATTTCTTGTTCGTGAATCTTTTATTTAATTTGATCAAGTAACTCAGGTAAGAAAAATTCACTGATCAAAATAGGGTGGCCACGTAATTGGTAGAGGCTTCTTCTTCCCCAGCCCAAGCCAGGTATTTCGGTAATTTCTCGCAAAAGAATTGGCGCAAGCCCTTTTTTAAAAAGTACTTCGCCCAATGGCTTGCTTCCAAGTTGTAGAACATCACGATTGACACCTGTTGAGCTGCTGGTGGGTAAAACACTGCGAGCAAAAACAACTGGAGTGTCATTAACGCAAAGATAGACTTCTCGAATGCGACAGCGACGAATGGATGGCCCAAATAAGGCCACTTCATCTTCTAACAGGCTTTGCCTGCCATCGCTCAAAACCTCAACAGTGACAGTTGATTGGGTTTTTTCGGCAATGAGTTGTGTGAGGGAGTGGGGGTTGCTTAACCAGTCTTGCCAGACCAACGGTGCTGCATGCAGCACCGTGTGATCAAGATTTAACCAAGACCGGCAAAGCTTTTTCATTTACGCAAATGAGCGCTTTTGACCTGATGATTTACCGCCGCCAAATTTAGGACCTGAAGAAGGCTTGCCTGAGCCAGCGAACTTAGGACCAGTTGGCTTTGCAAAATGATTTTGCTTGAATGTTTTACCTTCACCTTGACCATGACGGTTAGATGCATTGCTTGCACCTTTGCCACCAAAAGATCTGCCTGGGCGACCAGAACCTGGACGGTGTGATGGTTTGCGTGATTTTTCTTGTGGCTCAAGTCCAGGAATCACTTCAGCTTGTAATGGCTGTTGTGTGTACTGTTCAATCGCACGAATCTTTGAGCGATCGCGGTGCTCAGCCAAAGTGATGGCGACACCACTGCGACCAGCACGACCTGTACGACCAATGCGGTGAACGTAATCTTCAGCTTTCATTGGTAAACCAAAGTTGATCACGTGTGTAATCGTTGGAACGTCGATACCGCGGGCAGCCACATCAGTTGCTACCAAGATACGGGTTTGACCTTTGCGCAATGATTGCAAGCGACGATTACGAACAGCTTGAGGCATCGCACCGTGAAGGGCAGTTGCTTCGTGGCCGTCAGCACGCAATGAATCAGCAATTGATTCACTGTCTACTTGAGTGCTAGCAAATACAACGGCTTGTTCCATCGTTGGATCTGATAACCAGTGGCTCAATAATTTGTGCTTGTGCGCAATGCTGTCTGCCCAATGCAATGTTTGAGAAATGTTTTCATGTTTGTCATGAGCGCTGGCCAATTCAATACGACCAGGATTGTTCATGAGGCTTGTGGCCAATTGCATGATGCGTGGAGCAAATGTTGCTGAGAACATCAATGTTTGACCGCGGTCTGAGCATAGTTCATGAATGGCTTCAATGTCGTCTTGGAAACCAAGATCTAACATGCGGTCAGCTTCGTCAACAATCATGCATTTCACTTTATCTAAGCGAATAGCGCGGCTGTTGCTCAAATCCAATAAACGACCAGGTGTTGCAACAACTAAGTTGGCACCCTTGATCTGAGAAATTTGTTTACCGTAAGGCATGCCACCCATGATGGTTGCAATACGAATGCCGCGAGCAAATTTCACCAAATTAATAGCGTCTGCACTGACTTGCTGAGCAAGTTCACGTGTTGGGCATAAAACCAACACTTGTGGCTCGGCACGACCTGGAACAGGTTTACCGTTTGGATTGGCTGCTAGCAATTGATTCAATAAAGGCAATAAGAAGGCGGCAGTTTTTCCACTACCTGTTTGGCTGCTCACCATCCAGTCGCCACCAGTTAAGGCAGCAGGGATCACTTTTTCTTGTACAGGAGTAGCCTGTGTATAGCCAAGAGCTTCAGTTGCTTGAAGTAGGGGTTGGGCTAAGCCCAGTTCTTTAAAACTAATAGTCATAGTCACGCACATCCCTTAGGAGGGATGTCCTTTCTGTGGTTTGGTCAATTAAGGCATCGACCAACAGACAAACAAAAAGGCATGATGTTCTCTAAAGCAGAACTCTGGCTGGGGGCGATGTTTCATACTACAAAGCGGATTATGCCATACTTTCGGTTTTATTGCTGCACCGCATAAATGAGCCGTCAGGATAGTGATGGTTTGCTTTGCTAAGATTCGTCCCAACTAAATGTATTGCATGGAGAAAAAATGAGCTTAAACAACGTTCAACCAGGATCAAAGATCCCAGATCAGTTCAATGTCATCATTGAAATTCCGATGAATTCAGACCCTGTGAAGTATGAAGTGGATAAGGAGTCTGGCGCGGTATTCGTGGATCGTTTCATGGGTACAGCCATGCATTACCCATGCAACTATGGCTATATCCCACAAACATTGTCAGAAGACGGAGATCCTGCTGACGTGTTGGTTTTGACACCATTCCCAATTCCACCAGGCGTTGTGATCACTTGCCGTGCTTTGGGCGTGTTGCACATGGATGATGAATCAGGTGGTGACGCTAAGTTATTGGCGGTTCCAACTGAAAAGATCCTGCCAATGTACGCTGATATCCAGAAAATGGAAGATTTGAACCCATTGGTGACTCAACAGATTCAGCACTTCTTTGAGCACTACAAAGACCTTGAAAAAGGTAAGTGGGTAAAAGTAAAAGGTTGGGAAGGTATTGATGCTGCCAAGAAAGAAATCATGGGCAGCGTAGAGCGTTACAACAAGACTAAATAAGCAGTCTTCTGACGCTAAGCGGAGGCAATGGGATAATGTTTCTCATGCCTCCGTTTTTTATTGCCCTATCTCAGTCAAACCCCGTTCTTGGTGATTTAGCCAAGAACGCGCAGTTAATTCTTGAAGATGCAAAAAAATCTGCTGCCCAGGGCGCCAAGTTATTGGTGACACCTGAGTTATCTCTCACGGGTTATCCACCTGAAGATTTACTTCTAAGAGATGCATTCATCCAAGCTGTTGACCAGCAATTGAATCAATTGGCCCAAGCTTTGGCCATCTATCCAGATCTGAGGGTCTTAGTGGGTCACCCCCAAAGAACATCTGCTGGTTTACAAAACATGGCCAGTATTTTGTTCAAAGGCAAAGTGATTGCCTCTTACGCCAAACAAAAATTGCCCAATCATGAAGTCTTTGATGAGGTGAGATATTTTGAGCCAGGCAAGGACGCCTGCGTGGTTGATATTGATGGGACAAAAGTAGGCGTTCTCATTTGTGAGGATGCTTGGCACAGTGGTCCAGCAGCCCAGGCCAAGCATGCAGGAGCCGAGCTCTTGATTGTCTCTAATGCATCGCCTTACCATTTAGAGAAACAAGACCTACGCCAACAAGTGATCAAGTCCATTGTTTTAGAAACTGGTTTGCCTTTGGTTTATTTGAATGCTGTTGGCGGTCAAGATGAATTGGTTTTTGATGGCGCTTCTTTTGCCTTGAATAAGTCTGGTGAGGTCGCTTTGAGTCTGCCCCACTTTAAAGAGTGTTTGGCATTCATTGAATTTAAGCGAGAGCAAGATACCAATGACTTGGTAAAAAATACCATCAGTCCAGTCACTTCGATTGAGGAGCAAGTCTATGACGCCTTGGTATTGGGCGTTAAGGACTATTTGAATAAAAATGGCTTTCCAGGTGCGATCATTGGTTTATCTGGTGGTGTTGATTCAGCCTTGGTTTTAGCGATTGCCGTGGATGCATTGGGCGCTGATAAGGTTCGTGCGGTGATGATGCCTTCACGCTATACCGCTGACATATCTTGGATTGATGCCAAGCACATGGCTGATAACTTGGGTGTGCAATACGATGAAATCAACATTGCACCGATGGTGGATGCTTTTGATGCTTCATTGGCCACTGAGTTTAAGGGTTTGCCGGTTGATGCCACTGAAGAAAATATCCAAGCAAGGGTGCGTGGCACTTTATTGATGGCTTTGTCGAATAAATCGGGTCGCATTGTTTTGACCACAGGTAACAAGAGTGAAATGGCGGTGGGTTACTGCACACTGTATGGTGATATGGCTGGTGGTTTTGCTGTGATCAAAGACGTTGCTAAAACCTTGGTGTATCGCTTGTGCCGCTATAGAAATCAGATTTCATCAGTGATTCCTGAGCGTATTTTGACCAGGGCTCCTTCAGCTGAATTAAGACCTGATCAAAAAGACCAGGACAGCTTGCCTGAATATGATGTGTTGGATGCCATTCTTGCTTTGTATATGGAGCAAGACGAATCGATTCAATCCATCATTGATCGTGGCTTTAAAGCTGAGGATGTAGAAAAGGTCACACGTTTAATCAAGATCAATGAATACAAGCGTCGCCAAGCGCCGATTGGCGTTAGGATCACTCAAAGGGCTTTTGGCCGGGATTGGCGTTACCCCATCACCAATAAGTTCCGCGCTTGATATTTTGATGTCTTGTTAGAAATTTAGGTATCATCAAATTTATTAGGAGATGAATATGAAACAAGTTACAGCAATCATTAAGCCGTTTAAATTGGATGAGGTCCGCGAGGGCTTGGCTGAATTGGGCGTCACAGGTTTGACAGTGACTGAAGTCAAAGGCTTTGGCCGTCAAAAAGGGCACACTGAGCTCTACCGCGGCGCTGAATACGTGGTGGATTTCTTGCCAAAAATCAAGGTTGAAGTGGTGGTCGCTGATGATCGCGTTGAAGCCGTGATTGATGCGATTGTTAAAGCTGCTCACACTGGAAAAATTGGTGATGGCAAAATCTTCGTATCGCCAATTGAACAAGTGATCCGTATCCGCACTGGTGAAACTAACGAATCAGCTGTTTGATAAAAATCTCTTAACTGAGATCTCTTCTCAAAATGAATAAAGCCCAGAATTTCTGGGCTTTATTTTTTGTTACTTCTAACTTCTGACTTCTAAATTTATTTCTTCTGAGCTTTTCTAGCCACTGCTCACCGATTACAAGGTTTCTAAATAACGCTGAGCATCTAATGCAGCCATACAGCCTGTGCCAGCACTGGTAATGGCTTGACGGTAGATATGGTCTTGTACATCGCCAGCAGCAAAAACACCTGGAATATTGGTAGCAGTTGCATTACCGGTCAAACCACTCTTGGTTTTTAGGTAACCGTTTTCCATGTCTAGCTGACCTACAAATAAGTCAGTATTCGGTTTGTGACCGATGGCCACAAACACGCCTTTTAATGGGATCTCTTTTTTGGCGCCTGCTGAATTGGCAACGCGAACAGCTGTGACGCCTGTGTTGTCACCCAATACTTCATCCAAATGACTGTTCCACTCAATGGCCACTTTACCTTCAGCGACTTTGGCCATGAGACGGTCAATCAAAATTGGCTCTGCACGGAATTTATCGCGACGATGAATCACCGTCACTTTGTTAGCAATACCCGCTAGGTAAAGAGCTTCCTCAACCGCTGTGTTACCGCCACCAATCACGCAAACATCTTGGTTTCTGTAGAAGAAACCGTCGCATGTTGCGCAGGCAGAGACTCCCTTGCCCATGAAAGCTTCTTCACTTGGCATGCCTAAGTACTGGGCTGATGCACCAGTGGCAATGATCAAAGAATCGCAGGTGTAAGTTCCTGCATCACCTTCAAGGCGAATCGGCTTTTCTGTCAAAGCAGCGGTATGGATATGGTCAAAAATGATTTCGGTCTTAAAGCGCTCAGCATGCTCTAAAAAGCGTTGCATGAGCTCTGGTCCTTGGACGCCATTTGGGTCGGCTGGCCAGTTTTCAACCTCTGTGGTTGTCATCAATTGACCGCCTTGGGCGATGCCAGTGATTAAAACGGGGTCTAGGTTGGCGCGTGCCGCATAAACGGCCGCTGTGTAGCCCGCAGGGCCTGAACCTAGGATGAGTACTTTTGCATGTTTAAGATTTTTTGTCGTCATTTTTCAATTATAAGACTTTGATTGTTTCTTGTTGATTACAATCGGGAGAACATGGCTAAGATCGCATCCTCACAAAACCGACCCCCAGCAAATAGCGGGCCAGAAACCCGTTTGACCCGCCTCATGCGTGAGGTCAAGTGGATTGCCTTCATGGCTTTGACTTTGGCCCTTTTTGCAGTTTTAGCCACTTACAGTAAAAGCGATCCAGCTTGGTCGCATGCCAATCAGGTAGCCAATATTGCCAATATCGGTGGTCGCTTAGGTGCATGGCTGGCAGACATCTTGTTTTATGTTTTTGGTGCATCAGCTTACTGGTGGGTGATTTTGTTGCTCAGACGGGCAATCAGGGGTTGGCAAGAGCTGACTGCTGCCAAGCTTCCTGGGCAGCAACTCGAACCAGAACCATTCTTACCAAGATTCTTAGGCTTTGGCTTGACCATGATCTCGAGCATGGCGCTTGAATCGATTCGGATGCACAGCATGACCATGGATTTACCACGACCACCTGGAGGTGTGTTGGGTGAGCTCTTGGGTGATCCATTGCAAATGGCGATTGGTTTCACGGGCGCCACATTGGTTCTTTTGGTGATTCTTGCAATCGGCGTTTCATTATTTTTAAGATTTTCTTGGTTGACTCTGGCCGAGCAAATCGGCAGATTTTTAGAAATCTCATGGAGACGTATTCGTCAGCGCCGCGAGTCTGAAGAAGACCGCCGTATTGGTGAGCAAGCTGCTGAAGTGCGCGAAGAGATTGTTGAAGAAGAGCGTGTCAAGATTGAAGAGCTGCCTCCGGTGCCTATTTATAGAGCACCATTGAGTGTGGTGAAAAGTGAAAGAGTTGAACGTGAAAAGCAACAACCATTGTTCGCTGAAATCACCGATTCAGAATTACCGCCACTATCATTGTTGGACCCAGTTCCACCAGTCAAAGAAACGATTTCTGCTGACACGCTTGAGTTCACATCACGTTTGATTGAACGCAAGCTCAAAGAATTCAATATCGAAGTAAAAGTGATTTCCGCTCATCCTGGTCCAGTGGTGACCCGTTATGAGATTGAGCCTGCCATGGGCGTTAAGGGCAGTCAGATTGTTAATTTACAAAAAGACTTGTCCCGTGCTCTCGGTGTTTTGAGTGTTCGTGTGGTTGAAACAATTCCAGGTAAAACTTGCATGGGCTTGGAGTTGCCAAATCCAAATCGCCAAGCAGTGCATCTCACTGAAATCCTCAGCTCTCGTGTTTATAACGACAGCAGTTCACTGTTGACCTTGTCTTTAGGTAAAGACATTGGCGGCGCTCCAATTGTTGCTGATTTAGCAAAGATGCCACATTGCTTGGTGGCAGGTACCACCGGCTCTGGTAAATCAGTCGGTATCAATTCGATGATTCTGTCTTTGCTCTACAAGGCTAAAGCTGATGAAGTGCGCTTGATCATGATCGATCCAAAGATGCTTGAGATGGCTGTTTATGAGGGCATCCCTCATTTATTGTGCCCAGTTGTGACTGACATGAAGCAAGCCTATAACGCGCTCAATTGGGCCGTGATAGAGATGGACCGTCGTTATAAGCTAATGAGTAAATTTGGTGTCCGTAACTTGGCTGGCTTCAATAAAAAAATCATTGATGCTGAAGCCAAAGGTGAATATCTTTACAACCCATTCAGTTTGACGCCGGATGATCCTGAGCCTCTACACAAAGCGCCAGTCATTGTGATTGTGATCGATGAGTTGGCTGACTTGATGATGGTGGTTGGCAAGAAGATTGAAGAGTTGATTGC
>CALKUJ010000159.1 GCA_937996825.1 uncultured Polynucleobacter sp.
CACATTCACACTGTGGGGGTCGCAAGTTCGAAACTTGCATCGCCCACCATCTTTTGCCAATAAAATCAAGCACTTAGAAGCAATTCTTAGTGCTTTTTTTATGCTCAAAGTAGTATAGTGGCGGTATACTACTTTTGATAAGTATTTGGGCCTCATTTCAAGCTCAAAAAGCTTCAAGGCGCCACTCAGAAACCCCACGTTGGTTATCGCATTCGCAGGGCATAAAACTGTGCCGCGCTGCCCTAAAAAGAAGGGGCATAAAAATCGACAGCTTCGAAAAAACGCTACGTTTGTTTTTATTAGCGTTCAGCTACTCAGCCCAGCCCCTCTTGTAAAAAGTGCGTTGTAGGGCGTTTTTGATGCCCGCATGAGCTATGGACAAAGCTTAGCGCTCGTATGCATCTGGGCACACAACAAAGAAACGCATTTAAATTGAGCTTATTCCCAGGGGCGAGGTCTGCGCTTGCTTTGCAATTCACCAACGTTCATCTCACCCTGAAGTGGGGCAGCGTAGAAACGATCAATCATTTCAGGGCTGGTTCTGGCATTCCTTGCGAGGGTCAGAGTGTCAACAGCTCTTCCAAACATCAAACGAAACATGATGCAGCTGTGACGAAGGCTATACATAGTCCTAGGTTCACCAATGTTGCTGACTTTCAAATTGGTGATGCTGAGCAAGATATCGAATTGCTTAGCTAATTTTTTCATGGCGTTGTCACGTGACTTAGCCTGCGTCATGAATACATAGTCATCAGGTTTAACGGGCCTGCCTAATTCAAGTTCTTGTCGTCTGCAAATGCGCTCATAGACTTTGACAGCCCAAGGCATCGTAGTGATCGGAAAGCTGTGTCCTTTGCTTGGTGGAAGTGTCAACCTCAAGTACGTCCATTCACGTCGAATGATCTCAACATGCTTATGTTGCATGTTCCTGATGTCTGTTGGACGTATGTAACTGTTGACCATGAAAACGATTAGGTCAGGCAAATCCTTCGTCATCTCATATCGTTTGATAAGTCGATCATTCGGGCCAAGCCTCCCGCCAACTTCGCAGAAGTAGGTGCTTTCTTCCGCTTCACCGTGATAGCGCCATTCCATTCGTTTGCCAGCTAGTTGTTTGCTGACTTTCGTTATTGTTTTGTACTCACCAACGTTGAACCATCCGCGTGGTCTATCTTCGACGCCGACTTTAGGAAACTCCGGCAAGTGTTCGAGGTATCCATGTCGAGCACCGTGTTGCAATACTTTGCGAACAAGGCCCATGTAGTTGCTAACTGTCGAGACACTTAGCTTAGGTTCGAGCTTAGAGATCTTTTGCAAAAACTCATCTAGAACTTTGTAGTTGATGGTCAAGATGTCCATGTGCCCAAAGAAGGGGAGGATCAGTTTGTCAAAGCGCAACTCACTATTTTTCAGTGTCAATTCAGCTTGCTGCTTGCGATCAACTTTTGCTTGTTCGCTTTCTAAAAGAAGTTTGCAAACCTTTCTGAACGGAACAACTTCCGCAGCATTTACATCGCTCGGTATGCCTTCAAAATTACCACCGCGCATGCGAAAGTTAATGTCGTCATAAAAGCGCTTGGCAGCCTCCAACGCCTCACGCTTGCTTTCTGTTTTTGTCGTCCTTTTGTAGATGTGTTTGTCAGCGTAATAGCGAACCCACCAATAGCTTGATGCTGGGATTTTGAAGATCACAAGTTTTCTGGGATACCCAGGAATTCTTGTAATCGTCTCTTGCAAAGGAACGGAACGATGACGTTCAATTGATGATGGATTAAGGGCTTGCACCATGATTCACACTCGTTAGGTTTTATGTAGTGTGTTTTCTGAAAAGTAGGGCAGTCAACCGAAGATGGCGAAATCTGTGGCTTTTAGACGATCAATTAATTTGTGCGCCTAATCTCAGACGATCGAAGCTTCATCTTGTGAGTTCTGAATCGATGTTTGCGATTTTTTGTTTTTCCAGAAATGTGCGTCATGCCAAGCAACGAGTTCCTGCATGGCGTGATCGATTGCTTGCTTTCCGTAACTATCTGTGATCTCTATTAGTCTTGTTATTTGAAAGTTCTCGATCACACTGTCTTCGATACCATCCCGTTTAATTTCCTCTTTGTGTCCTTCAATTCTTTTTGGCCAGTTTTTAATTTCATCCGAAATCTGCATGACCTGCTCGTATCTGCGAAGCAGTTTTTCAAGATTTTCGATATCGCTTCGATCCACAAAATACGATCCAAAACATTGATGGCCATACTTCAATAAAAAAAAGCTGTTGGATTCAATTTCGTGGCTTGTAAACAAGAAGTGAGATGTTGGAATTTGCGCCCACCAACCCGTTTTAACTTCACTTGGATCTGTAGTTAGATAGTTTTTTAGACGCCCAAGTTTTCGTATGTAGTCACTGTGGTGGCCATGAGTTTTGTAGTAGGTGAACTCATCAGTCCCAAGCAATCGATTCATTTCTTTGCGTTTAGGTAAATCTTTTTCATCTGCCACGTTCCAAAGCAGGATTGATCCTTTTTTAATTTTTTCAAATAAATCGTACAAATCGTTCTCCTTGAAAAGTACCCTAAACCCGAAGGTTTAGGGATTGGCCTAAACGCTGAGTTATGCAGGCTGCTGAATCGTTACTCCACTAACAGTTGAGCTGTGTGGTGCGTTAAGCATTACTTCCGGCTGTACTGCTGCATTGAGTGAAGGTAAGCCCATTGGCTGATAACCTTTATCTCCGGGCTTCATACCCCAACCAGAGGTGATCCCAAGCTTTTCGCGCAAAACATCTAATTTGTCTTGAGTCCCAGCTAAGTCGTCAGAAAGACTTGCTTCTGCAACCAGCGACAGCAATTGAGACTCAACTGCTTCGTTAACACGGATAAAGCGAACAACTCGTCGTTCATTGCCACCAGGGTTGACGCAAATGGCAAATTCAAATGAACCTTCTTTTTTGCCCTCTGCAATAGTGTTAATGACGAACTTATCTTCAACTTGAACAATCGTTTGGGCCTGTTTGGCATTTGCCAAAAGAATCTTCCGAAGTAGGTCGGCTTTAGCTTCCTTGTGCTCCTTCACAGATTTGGTGGCTTCGGCTTCTTCTTTTGTAGCTGTAATTTTTCCGATGCCGCCACGTTCCTTGATGTAGTTGGGGAGTTCAAGCGCTGTAAGGTTTTCGTCGTGTGCTACCTGCAGAACCTTTGAATATGAGTAAGCCGTTTGGCGATCAGTTGGCAGGATGAATCGCAGAACTGTCGTCATCCATGGTGTGTTGACCTGAGTCTTGATTTCATGCTCCTCTTCCAATCGTTCGCGCATACGCTGAAGGATGTGGTCACGCAAAGGCGATTCGTTAATTTGCAAGGCATAGCTATAAATCGCACCTAAAAGGCCATACAGCTCCTTTGTTCCACGAACTACGTACGTTTCTACGTACTGATCGTTCATCTTGGCAAGGTTCTGGGCTTGACCCAAAACCATGTCGACTTGGACATCATTAGCGCTTTTGTCGCTAGGACGACGGCTGGCAGAACCGCCGAGTGTGCGATTCATCAGAAGACCGAAAGCTAGCTCATCCACAGGGGCGGCGGCTGTGACGGGGGTATGACCGTTGGTTTGTGGTGTATTCGTGTTTTCCATGATTTATCCCTCAAGTTGATAAAACCGGTCGGAATTGACGCGGAGTTCAAGACTAAAGGTAATAGATATGAGAAATTTCATATTTTGTACAAGACAAAACATGAAAAACCTATCTTCAATTTCTGATAACGAACCAAGCTTATTGAGACCTGCATCCGGTGATAGGGGATGTGAACTAGCTTGCCGTGGCTACTTGGGAGCTTGGTTTGAAGCCTTAAAACTCTCACCGCATTACGTACAAATGTGTCGAACTGGAATGTTCATGAGTGATGCTTCATTCAAGACCTATGAGCTTTTTGGGGCTTTAGAAGATCTATCTTTTGAACAGTGGTGGGCTTTAACTGGGGCGAAAAAGTTGGGATGTGGATGTCTTGAGTTAGAACCAGGTCTTGAAATCGGATATCAATCAGGTTGTGAT
>CALKUJ010000160.1 GCA_937996825.1 uncultured Polynucleobacter sp.
GATCTTTCTTCGCACCATGGGGGCCAGCGCTGGAATGATTCAAAGGATTTTCTTTGCTCAGGGCTTCATGATTGGTGCAATCGGCACCTTGGGTGGAATCATTTTAGGTTTACTGATTTCATTGAACATTGATGTGATTGTGCCGAGCTTGGAGGCAATCTTCAGGGTTCAATTCTTACCTCGTGACATTTACTTTATATCCAGCCTACCTTCTGATGTAAGAAGCAGTGATGTGATCACAGTTGGTTTGATGGCATTCATTCTTTCTCTTTTGGCCACGCTCTATCCAAGCTGGAGAGCCGCCAAAATTCAACCGGCTCAGGCTTTGCGTTATGAGTGAGGGATTGAATATGAACATGTCTTTGGTGGCCAAAAATATTTCCAAAACCTATGGAGTGGGTGACTTGGCTGTACAAGTCCTACATGACATCAGTTTGGAGCTTGCAGTTGGTGAAAAGTTGGCGATTGTTGGAGCCTCGGGCTCAGGCAAGAGTACTTTGTTACACCTTTTGGGTGGCTTGGATCATGCCAGCCAAGGTGAAGTTATTTTGGCAGGGCAGTCTTTGGCTCATCTCTCTGAGTCTGATCTGAATAAGTTGCGCAATCAACATTTAGGATTCATTTACCAATTCCATCATCTCTTAGCTGAGTTCAGTGCTTTGGATAACGTGGCCATGCCCTTACGTATCAGAGGTATCGATAACATTGAGGCAAGAGCAATGGCCAAGGAGATGCTCACAAAAGTAGGTTTGTCTCATCGAATGGATCATCGACCAGCTGCTTTATCAGGTGGCGAGCGTCAGCGCGTAGCGGTTGCTAGAGCTTTGGTCACAAAGCCAAGCTGTGTTTTGGCAGATGAACCCACCGGAAACTTGGATGCTGAAACAGCTGATACTGTTTTTGATTTGATGTTGGATATTGCCAAAAGTCAGGGCACTGCATTTGTGATTGTGACCCATGATCCATTGCGTGCCGCGAGATGTGATCGTGTTTTACGTTTAGACCATGGCGTATTGAAAGCTATTTAACATGGCTTTGTGTTTAGATACCCATTGCCATCTTGATGCAGATGAGTTTGGTCTTGATCGTGATGCCATGATTGCCCGAGCCGCTCAGTCTGGTGTCAGCGGTGTTCTTTTACCAGCGGTTCGTGCAAAAGATCATTTATCTGTAAAAAATTTAGCTCATCATGCGGCTCAGTTGATGCCTGCAAGTTGTTACACCTTGGGCATTCATCCAATCTTTACACCAGAAGCAAAAGAGGAAGATTTAGAGCTTTTAAGACAAGCAGTCATAAAGGCTTTGGATGACCCTCGTTTTGTCGGAATAGGTGAGATTGGTTTGGATTATTTTTTACCTGACTTAGACGCCAATCACCAATCATTCTTTTTTGAGAAGCAACTTGATCTTGCCGAAGAATTTAATCTACCGGTGATTTTGCACGTGCGCCGCTCTCAAGACGCGATCTTGAAAGCCTTGAGGCCAAGAAATATCATCGGAGGCATTGCACATGCATTTAATGGCAGCTTTCAGCAAGCTGAGCATTTCATCAAGTTGAATTTTGTGATGGGTTTTGGTGGAGCAATGACTTTCCCGAGGGCATTGCAAATTCGACGTTTGGCCAAAGAATTGCCATTTGAAAGCATTGTTCTTGAGACTGATGCGCCAGATATTCCTCCTGCCTGGTTGGCAAAAGAAATCAATCATCGCAACGAGCCTGCGGAGTTGCCTCAAATTTCCTCAGTGCTTGCAGACATTCGTGCCTCATCGATCAGTCAAACTCAAGCCATCTGTGCCAATAACGCCTTGCGCGTGATTCCTCGCTGGGCAACTTTGCTTGCTCAGTTACCTAACTTTCAAGATTAGACAATTTGCGCTTTTTATTAACGGCATTCATTGCCGGGGAATCTCTTTTACTTTTTTTGCCGCAGTTGCCTAGCAATGATGTGTGGATCGGCCTCATCTTGATGACAGGATGTTTACTGATCACGATTTATCTTCTTAGATTTTTAAGTGCGCCGACCTTACCGAAAATAAAGTTATCTTTGTGGATGGTGGTGCTGTTTTTATTAGGTTTTGCTTGGTCTGCTTATTTGACTCATGGGCGTTTGAGTAATGACTTAAGTCAAGAATTAGAGGGTGTTCCATTATTGGTGACAGGGGTGATAGATGGTTTGCCTCACCAGGGTGATCAATCACTGAGGTTCTCATTAAAAGTCGAAGATGTGATTCATGAAGATGAATCAATCATCCTTGATCGAAAAGAATTTCCAAATCGACTTTCTCTAGGTTGGTACCCAGGTTGGCGTGGCGAAGGGGTTTTGCCTGATATCCAGCCTGGTCAACGCTGGCGTTTACCAGTGGTTCTTAAAAGAGCCCATGGTCTTATGAATCCTCACGGTTTTGATTTTGAGCGCTGGATGTTTCAACAAGACCTTGGAGCCACAGGTTCGGTGAAAGCAAATGCAAAGGGTTTGCCAAGATCTTGGCAGCCAGCTCTTTTAGATGACTTTCATTTAAGTTTTACAACTTTGGTCGAGTTAACTCGCTGGCATTTGCGTGAGCGCATCAAGCAATCTGCTCCTGAGAATGCCCCCTATGTTGGTGTATTGATTGCCTTGGTCATGGGTGAACAAAATGCGATTCCTCAAGACGATTGGCGTGTCTTCAATGCCACTGGCATTGGGCATTTAATTTCTATTTCTGGTTTGCACGTCACCATGTTGGCCGGTATGGGGGCTGCCTTGGCTAATCGATTGTGGCGTCGCCGCTCATTACCTATGTTGTGTGCAACTCAAAAAGTATCAGCGTTGAGTGGTTTTCTGGTGGCTCTGGTATACACCTGGCTTGCTGGATTTCAGATTCCTGCTCAAAGAACCATGTACATGGTGGGTGTGGTTGCTGTGGCTTTGTGGACCGGTCGAATTACCCGCGCCTTCGATATTTGGTGGTGGGCTTTATTCGTTGTTCTTTTCTTAGATCCTTGGGCTGCTTATACACCTGGCTTCTGGCTTTCATTTGGTGCGGTGGCAGCCATCTTGTTTGCCATGCCTGGTCAAGATGGTTTGTCTGAATATGGGTACAGCCGATCACAGAAATGGTGGCAGTCATTCAAAGAAGCTACTCGAGTACAAGCAGTGGTGACGATTGCTTTATTACCTTTAACTTTGTATTGGTTTTCGCAATTCTCGGTGGTGTCACCTTTAGCAAATGCCTTTGCAATTCCATTGGTGAGTTTTATTGTGACGCCGTTTGCCATGTTGGGAGCGGTGTTGCCATCACCCATCAGTGATGCATGTTTGTGGATCGCACATTCATGCATGGAGTTGGTGGCTTGGTTTTTAAAACCTATGTCGTCATGGTTTTGGTCAGTTGCCTATCTCCCTCAACCAAGCCTTTTATTTTTTGTGATTTCTACAGTAGGAATCATTTACGCAATCAGACCTGGCCCATTAGCCCAGAGTTATAAAAGTAGACTGTTGGGACTTTGCTGTTGTTTGCCTTTGCTCTGGCCAAAGATCCCTGATGTCGCTCATGGCGACTTCAAGGTAACTGTTTTAGATATCGGTCAAGGTACCGCAGTGCTGGTTGAAACCCACAGCAAGCGTTTGCTGTATGACACGGGCCCAAAAACATCTCCTCAATCAGATGCTGGGGAAAGAAACGTTTTGCCATTTTTAAGGGGCGAGGGAATTTCATTCATAGATCGTCTGGTCATTAGCCACAAAGATACCGATCATGTCGGCGGCGCATTGAGTTTGATGAAAGGCGTCAGATTTGGAGATTTACTGGGCACTTTGCCGGAATGGCATTTTTTGGTTGATAAAGCCAAAGATTCTCAGTTGCCAGCTCTGCCATGTCAGGCTGGTCAAAGTTGGCGCTGGGACGATGTTTTATTCAAAGTTTGGCATCCGGGTCCTGAGATGACCTTTGCCAGCATGCACCATTCTGGGAAGCCTAATGCACTAAGTTGTGTCATCGAGGTGACAAATGGACATTTCTCATTTTGGTTAACTGGGGATGTTGAGCGAGGGGGTGAG
>CALKUJ010000161.1 GCA_937996825.1 uncultured Polynucleobacter sp.
ACCTTGAGGAAATCGATAAGAAAAAGCGGTCCTGTTTGTTTCAAGTATTAGTTACAAATATTATTTAGCTTTGGTTTTGCCCATCAAAGAAGCCAATAAGGGATTGGCATTCGCTAATTCCTTTTTCGATTTTGCCTTCTCGTCCGCGCCCAGCTTAGGAGTCTTGGCAGCGTTTTTCATTCCCTGCGCCGTTTTTAAAGCTAAGTTTTTATAGAGATCGGTTTTTTTCATTGCCATGATGAAGACTCTTTGCTGTGCTTTCTAAATCTAATTACTGAGTTATTTAATCAGTGAGCGTGCTGCTAAGCCCATAAATAACATTGACCAACCTTGCAACAAAAGCTCGATCGCAATCAACATACCAGGAAGCCAAAGGCTAGATTCTGGGTAGCCATTCATAATCAGTACGCCCATCAAAATGGAAATGACTGATGACAGTACCAACCAGAACCATTCACGGAAGTGACGGTACTGAAATGCTGAGATCAAACGCAAAGCACCTGTTACAAAAAAGATTGCGGCCAACCACAAAGTAATTGCTTCCAGCGCAGGAATTGGGAAAGCCCAAGTAAAGATTGCTACTGCAATGTAGAGGGCCGATAAAACTAGTTGCACGCCTACGCTTTTCCAGCCTTGCGACTTCAAAGCATGTGCACCCTGAAGAAGGCCGCCAGCAAATAGGAAAATACCTAAAACATTAACCGAGATAAATGAAAATAAGGTTTGACCCGCAATTCCGATCATGCCCAGAACGATAAATAAAATTCCAAGACCAATTAAGGCGCCTGGAATTTTGGCAGCCGCACCTAATACTTTTGTGCGGAGCTCCTGAATCTGAGCGGTTGATAGTTCGGTCATAGGGATACTTTCTTTTAAAAAATCTATTAACAAATCCGCTCATAAAGAGCGGTTAACAAGCATCGTCCACAGAATCAATAAAATGTCGTACGGACTTATTAAAGGCTTCTGGCTGTTCAATGTTCGATAAATGCGCTGCTTTCTCAAGTATCACTATTTTTGAGTTATCAATTAAGCGATGCAAAACAATTCCTTGATCAACAGTACAAGCCGGATCATCGCGACCTGACAATACCAGGGTAGGAATCTTAATCTTCAGCAACATTGTACTTTGAGCCATATCTCGGACGGCACTACCGCAAGCCATATAGCCGTCAACATTGGTACCCAAAATCATTTGGCGAACCTTTTCGATTTCTTGAGGTGCGCTCTCGATAAAAGGCGCAGTAAACCAACGTTTAATAGTGCCGTCCACTAGTCCAGCAATTCCTTGGGTACGCGCAATCTCAAAACGTTCTTCCCATAAGCTGCGTGGCGGCATTTCTGAAGCGGTGTTACAGAGTGTTAGCGACAGAATTCGCTCAGGAAAACGTGCGCCTAATTGTTGGCCAATCATGCCGCCAATGGATAAACCCATAAAGTGAGCCTTCTGAATACCAAGGACATCTAGCAATCCGAGCGCATCGTCAGCTAATTGAGCAATAGTGTATGGACCAGCGCTAAGGCCAGAGCCGCCATGTCCTCGTTTGTCATAACGTAATACGCGATAGCGCTCTGCTAAAGCGGGTACATTGCCATCCCACATACTGCCATTTGCCATCAAGCTATTTGCCACTAGCAAAACAGGGGCATCTTTGGGGCCATCAAAACGATAGGCAATATCGACACCCTTCACATTGACAGTTTTGTAATCTTGCATTTGAGTCATTTATTTCCACCTTACCTTAAGCGCTATTTATCTATTTCTCAGAGCGTGTTAGATTATCCAACGAAACTATAAAAATACTAAGGAGACAATATGCTTACTGCACTACAGCAGAGATGCCATACCCATAAATTTAATCAACTGATCCTGATGGTTTGTCTTGCCCTAGGCACGAGTCTGAGTTATGCACAAAGCTATCCAAACCGCACGGTAAAAATGATTGTTCCTTTAACAACAGGCTCTGGCGCAGATATTGCTGGTCGCGTAGTGGCTAAAAGCCTTTCAGAAACCTGGAAGCAATCCGTCATTATTGAAAATCGGCCTGGTGCGGGGGGTCTTATTGGCACTGGGGTGGTTGTGAATGCTGAACCCGATGGATATACCCTATTGGTGCAATCAGCCTCTTATGCAGCCAATCCAGCTATTTATAAAAAACTTCCATATGACCCACTCAAGAGCTTGGTTGATGTCGCAATTTTGGGACAAACACCCTATGTCATGATTACCGCGGCAGATGGCCCCTATCAATCCATTCGTGATCTTGTCATTGCAGCCAAATCTAAGCCAAATGAAATTACTTTCGCTTCAGCGGGGGTTGGCAGCTCAACCCACCTAGCTGCTGAGTATTTCAATCAGGTGATGGGCATCAAACTGATTCACGTTCCTTATAAAGGATCACCCGAAGCTATTTCTGACACGATGTCCGGACGCACTGCTTTTTACATGGCCCCTTTAGACACTGCAATTGGTCAACTCAAAGGCGGAAAAGTACGTGCCCTAGGGGTTACTAGTAAAGCTCGTAACCCAGCTGTTCCAGAAATACCCAGCGTTGCAGAACAAGGTTATGCCAATTTTGAAATTGGTTTGTGGTTTGGAGTTTGGGCCCCTGCAGCAACCCCAGCTGCTATTGTGAAAAAGCTTAATCAAGACATTAATCAAGCAATGCAAGACCCTGAAGTCAAAACTGCATACGAAACCAAAGGCATTAAGGCAACCCCAATGAGCCCTACAGAATTTGCTAAGTTTGTTCGCGAAGAAATGGGCAAGTACCAGAAGATTGCCAAAGAAGCAGCAATTGAGCCCCAGTAATTCAGCGCCTCTGTGCCAGGCCCCAAGTATTGAGCTACGTTCACCCCTGACCAAGTTTCCGGCAGGGGCCGTGGATTGCCATGCCCATGTATGCGGTGTGGCACTTGCGCCATCAACATGATCCAGTGCACATGTGGCTGAGATCGCATTTGTTCAAACTGCAAAACAACATTGGTTTGTCATGAACAAAATTTTTTGACTGGTTTCGTCTAAAACAAAACAGCCTTTTGCCGTCAGCTTTTGTAAAAGAAGCACTTGTAAGATTTGTGGAACTCATTGCGGCAAACATCACTGTGCTCGAACGACTTCTTTACCGATCCAAAGCGACCAGCACGCTGGGGAGTTTGCATCTCTTCAACATGTTGACTGAGGCACGCGCCAAAAATGCGGCGATGCACATCACGGGGCATTTGCTCTACACCAAAGAAGTGTTTGTGCAGTGCATTGAGGGGCCACCCGAATCGATTGAATCATTGTGGCAATGCTTGCAAAAAGACACCCGTCACCACGACATTGAGTTGCTTGCGCGTGGACCTGTTGATCAACGCAAATTCAACGACTGGCGCATGGCGTTTTCAAGCTATCCGAGCTTGAACCGTTACAACATGCCCGGCTTTTTTCCGGTGGACGAAAGCGGCATGACGCAAGCAGCCGCGCAATGCGCCGCTGTTTAAGCCTTTCACTCAAAACACTTCAGTGTCGACCTCTGAGTTGGCCTGAGCGTTGTAGC
>CALKUJ010000162.1 GCA_937996825.1 uncultured Polynucleobacter sp.
AAAGATAGTTTGAAAATTATTTTTCTCAGTTAAGGGGATATCAGCCCAGTTCTGATAACGACTAAGAATACTTTTAAGTTGAGAAATCGTTTGGGTGTGTTGATCGAAGACCATGCATGGTCACCCTACGCGCAGCGCGTTCAAACAAGCAAAGACGTTTTGATTGCCGCTCTGGAATTGATTGCCAGAGATGGGCGTCAACTTTTGAAAGTCGCCACACAAGCCGACGAACATGCAGAAAACATGCTCAGTGAAACCGTGGCGCTGGACTGGCACAACATGCTCGAAAAAGAAATTGACATCCCTACTGGCTATGTCAATCTTCTGGGCTACGAATACACCACGCACAGCGAAGCACCGGTTGTGGGCGGGCGCCACATCACCTACCACCTCAACCGCCCCGAGGTATGGCACACGCCTGTTTATGCCGACATACAGCCCATCAATGATGCGATAGTGACTTTGCCCAAAGGCGGATACATCATTCCAGCCGGGTGGACATCTGTCGTTTTACCGTACCTGCAAAAGCACGGTGTGACCTACCAAGTCATGCCACAGAATTTGAAAAACATTGCCGTTCAAGTCTTGCATGTGAAGCCTGAGAACATCTCGTTTGAATCGCGAACTTTCCAAGGACGTTTGCGAACCAATCTGTATGGCGAATGGTTGGAATCGCGCGAGGACCTGCTTCAAGGTTCGATCTACGTGCCGATTCGCCAACCCCACGCCCTACTGGCTGCGCATTTGTTGGAGCCCGTATCGCCCGATTCTTTGTCGCGGTGGGGCTTATTCAACACGGTGTACGAAATCACAGATCACATTTCTAACCACCGTCAGCTGCAAATTGCGCAATGGATGTACCGAGAGGATCGTCGCATCCGAGAGCGCTACGGCGAAACGCTCCATCAAAAGTTACCCGAGCTGCGCAAAGAATATCAAACACGCATGGACCGTGATGACCGCTTCAAAGAGGATCCTGAGCAACGCATGGATTTCTGGATTCGTGAGATCCCCTACCACGACCCAAGTTACAACCACTACCCCATTCTGCGCATCAACCATGCGCCTTGATTTGCCAAGCTGGCTATGACGACGGCATGTTTCGTACTTTTTTGAAATCAAAAATTCATCGCGTTGTCTCCACGCAGTGCGAACTTCACGAGAAGTGACTATCAGGCTTACGTTTGCACACGAACTCGGACTTGTGCTGAAGCCTTAATTTAGGCTTATTGCACGTGTCTACGCCATTGTTGTGTTCGCCAAAAAACGCCCCAATGTCCGCGAACTAATAAAGTTTGTCCTGCGTTTTGCAATTCCATCGTCAGTTTGTATTCAGTGCCATCATCAGGATCAAGGATACGGCCTTGCTCCCATTTGCCATGACGAGGCTCGGGATTGGTGTCGCTAATAATTTCCAATCCAACAAGTGGTTGATTTTTGCGTTTGTCTACACACTTGCTGCAAGTCGCTTCGGCTTGTGGGTCGAGCACCTTCTCAATGCGTCCAACAAGGTTGCCATTTGACTTGGTGATGCGTACCAGTGCCGATGGAGTTTTGCCATCATCATCAAAACTCATCCACAACCCCTCAGGC
>CALKUJ010000163.1 GCA_937996825.1 uncultured Polynucleobacter sp.
TAAATCTGAAATACTGTTAATAAATACAGTATTATCGATTTTATGGAATTAGCACCAATTTCGATAAATCAACCCCTGCCCATCGATTCAAGTCCACTTTGGCTGGACGTTTGTGGCTGGCTGGTGCCAGCAGGCTTTCCTTCGCCAGCAGCGGATCACACGGAAGAGCGCATTGATCTGAACAAGCAATTGATCCGTAACAAGGCTGCTACCTACATCTTCCGGGTTAAAGGTGACTCCATGACAGGTGCTGGCATTTATGAGGGGGACGCGCTGTTGGTGGATCGCAGCATGGACCCTAAGCACAATCATATTGTGGTGGCCCAATTGAACAACGAGTTCACGGTCAAGCGGCTTTACCGCCGTGGCGGCGTGGTCAAGTTGATGGCGGAGAACCCCATCTATCCAGCTCGCCTCATCAAGGAGGAGGATGACTTTGTGGTCTGGGGTGTGGTGACCAACAACATTCACAAGCTGTGTTGATCGATGACAAATCCAAGCGTGACCGAGCACAAGATTGACCCAGCCAGTCTGGCTGCATTGCCACGCACGGCTGGTGTTTACATCTTCAAAGGGGAAGGGACGTTGCCTCTGTACATTGGCAAGAGCGTCGACATTCGCAGCCGGGTGATGAGTCACCTCAGAGCCCCTGACGAAGCCAGCATGATTGCGCAGACACGACGAATTGACTTTGTTGAGACAGCTGGTGAGATTGGCGCGCTGTTGCTGGAGTCACGCATGATCAAAGAACAATCCCCGTTGTTCAACCAACGGCTGCGCAGAGTCAGAACGCTGTGCTCGATCCGCCTGACCTCCACAGACAACGGTAACTTGCCAGAAGTCGTGAACAGCAAATCTGTCAACCTCGGCGAGACAGCAGGGCTGTATGGCCTGTTTTCATCCGACCATGCGGCCAAGGCCAGGCTCAAAGAGCTGGCTCAGCAGCACAGGCTGTGCATGTCTGTTCTGGGGCTAGAAAAAACTTCATCACGTGGCTGCTTTGGGTTGCAGATCAAAACCTGCCTTGGTGCGTGCGTGGGCAAAGAAGATCGGCATACCCATGACCAGCGGCTCTTGTCTGCGTTGGTGGACTCACAGGTAGAGGTCTGGCCTTTCAGCGGCCCCATTGATGTGATCGAAGAATCCAGCGGTTGGGTGCAACGACACCGAGTCAACAATTGGTGCTACTTGGGCACACGATGCTCCAAGGTGGGCACAGCCAGCAAGCTCAACGCATTCAAACAAAATGACTTCGATCTAGACAGTTACAAAATTTTGGTCAAACCCATCATGCTGAAAACGGTGAAGGTTGAAACGGTCGACTCATGAAGCAGCAGCTTGCATTGGTGGACTGCAACAATTTTTATGTCAGTTGCGAACGCGTGTTCCGGCCTGATCTGAAAAACGTGCCCTTGGTCGTGTTGTCCAACAACGACGGCTGCGTGGTGTCCCGCTCAAACGAAGCGAAAGCCTTAGGCATCAAGATGGCGCAACCCTGGTTTGAGTGCAAAGCACTGGCAGAAGAGCACGGCATCCTTGCCCTGAGTTCCAACTACGCCTTGTACGCAGACCTGTCAAACAGGGTGATGTCTATCCTCAGCACTTACTCACCCAGGCACGAGGTGTATTCCATTGATGAGTGCTTTGTGGACCTCACAGGCACGCCTCAATTGAAAGAGGTCAGCTATCAAATGCGTGAGCGCGTGATGGCGTGGACGGGCATCCCCGTGTGTGTGGGCATTGGACCTACCAAAACCTTGGCCAAGCTCGCCAACCATATTGCCAAGAAGCACCCAAGATCCAAAGGTGTCTTCAACTACAACGATTTAACAGAGTCGCAACAATGCAGGCTGCTCAGCAGAATTGATGTGGGCGAGGTATGGGGCGTTGGGCGCAGACTCGCAGCGCGGTTAGCCGAGCACGGCATCCAGACAGTGCAACATTTGCGCACGGCACATACAGCGACATTGAGAGCAGAGTTCGGAGTTGTGATCGAGAAAGTGCAACGCGAGCTTCAAGGCACGGTCTGTATAGATTTGCAAGTGATGGTGCCTGACAAAAAACAAATCGTCAGCAGCCGATCGTTTGGTCAATCGGTCAGAGAGGTTGCGGTGCTCAAAGACGCCATGAGCACCTTCGTCGCCAATGCTTGCGCGAAGCTGCGTGCGCAAGGCTCCCATGCATCTTTGATTCAGGTGTTCTTGTACACCAACCGTTTCAGGAGCGACTTGCCCCAATACAACCCATCTTTCACCTTGCCTTTGCCGCAACCAACAAACGACAGCTTGGTGGTCAACCGTTGGGCCGATTACCTCGTGGGGCGTTTGTTTAAACCTGGCTATGAGTACAAAAAAGCGGGGATCACGCTGGGTGAGATTGCGCCGCTGGGACAGTACCAAGCTGATTGGTTAGAGCCTGCCCAAGCGACTGACACGCGTTTGATGGATGCGCTGGATGGTTTGAACAAGCGTTTTGGACGTGGCACTGTCAAGGTCTCCACCCAGGGCGCTTACCAAGCATGGCAGATGAAGCAAGAGCGCAAGTCGCCGAGTTACACCACCGATTGGGACTCGGTTCCGAGCGTCTAATGTTATTGGGCTGATCGGGGGCTGGTATCGGCCAAAAGCCGATGTCCACGGGTGGCAGCTTTCGGGAACCCACCGCTCTGACCACCGTCCGCCAAG
>CALKUJ010000164.1 GCA_937996825.1 uncultured Polynucleobacter sp.
AACCCGAGATGCCCACAATGCGCGCCTCTTCCCCCAGCATGTACAGCCACTCTGTGGTCTCCTCCGTGAGGCAGACGATGCGTTGAGGAAAAAGATCAAGCATTTAAGTTACTTGGGTTGGTATTGCAAGGTGGCGTAGATGCCGCGGCCTGGGGTGTTGTAACCATAAGCCAATTGGTACTGACGATCAAAAGCATTTTCCAGCTTCACGCGTGCGGTCCATTCGTTGTCGATTTTTCGACTGGCGTAGAACGACCAAATTGTGTAACCGCTCAAATCAACAGGTTGATATGTAGAGTAATCCATATCGCTTCGAGCACCAGATGTGTATGCCTTAGCCCCGACCTCATACGCGCCAAACGGACGAGACATATCAACAGATCCGTAATGACGTGCACGTCGTGTCAAGGCTGTGTTCTCGCTCACATTCCATGGATCTTGCGAAACAAATGAAGCCTTCAAGCTATGACCGCGCCAATTCGCTCGCAAGGTGGCCTCTAAACCTTTGTTAGTTAACTCACCCACATTCACATAGGTGGAGTTCTTGTAAACAATGGCGTCCGTGGTGGATGTTTCAAAATAAACCAACTTTGCAAGAGTTTGTTCGGACTTATAGGTAATACCGACTTCCTGTGCGAGATGTGTTTCGGGTGTTAACAATGAATTCTTATAAGCCTCATACGCTGTTGGCGCACGGAAAGCCGACGAAACCGTAGAAGTCAAACGCCAATCAGTATTCAACTGATAACCGAGCCCGAACAACCCTGTTGATGATTTGGTGTTATTTGACTTTGAAACGTTAGAAGCAACCCGATCGACGTTCACATCATCATGGCGCAAGTTCATTTGAAGTGAGAACTTATCCAAAGTACTGGTAACGCCTGCGAAATAACCCAACGTTTCACGGCCAGAGCTGTAAGTGTTTTGTTGCGCGTATTTTTCACTTAACTTATCAACACCAAAAGTAGCGACTGTCTGATTACTTAATTGATACGAATTCGACCAGCGAACTGCATTTTGACGTCCATCGTATTCGCCGTTGGGCGTGCTGGTGTTGTAAATGGTTGTCAATGCACCGTCAACATAATCGCGGTAACTGAAGTTGGAATGAGACACATCAAGTGTGCTCACCCACTGATCATTGATCGCCAGCCTAGCAAAGCCGCCCAACGCATCACTGCCTGTTTTAAATTTTTGACGCGTGGTGTTTGTGTACCAATCAGAGTCGTAGTCCGTCGCTGACGATTGCACTCGCGCACGCAATCCAACTTTCAAGTTGGCGTTGATTTTTCTATCTAGGCGACCAGAAATAAACTCACTAGACGAGCCGTCTTTGGCGGGGTTAACTCCAGAATTCTGCTGGGCATTCATCGCCGAAAAACCATCCGTACTTGTTCGTCCTGCATTGACATTAAAGCCGTAATCATCAACACGTCCACCATAACCGAGGTCAAGAGAGGATGTGTTGCGCGAACCGTAAGTCATAGATCCATACGCATTAGGCTTGATAGATCCTTGGCGAGTTTGAATATTGATCACACCGCCGATCGCAGACTCCCCATACAACGCTCCTGCGTTGCCACGTAATATTTCAACACTTTCAATTTGAGCCAAAGGCAAACTTGTCGTTGTCAGGGCGCCTGCTCCATCTGTTTGTGCTCGTACACCATCAATCAAGATAACAACGCTTTTGCTTTCTTGCCCACGCAAAAAGAAGGAAGTTGTCGCGCCAGGACCACCTGTGCGACCGAACTCAAAACCTGCCTCCCCCTGAATCAAATCAGCCAAGCTAGCTGCTTGTGATTTCTCGATGTCTTGACGCGTGATGACCGACACAGATGACAACACCTGCGATAAAGGTTGCTCCATGCGTGAAGCAGAAACCACCACAGGATTAACTTCAATGCCCTGTGCTTGAACGCTCGCAGCGACAGCCAAAGACAAAACAGAGAGCGTAGGTGCAGAAAAACGCGCGAGTGCACGCGCACGGAGACGAATAGATTTCTTCATGATTTAAATACCAACTTTGTGTGCTCTCACCGCCTTCCCCGACAGTGCTTGAGCGATTTAGCAGTGCGTTTTAGGC
>CALKUJ010000165.1 GCA_937996825.1 uncultured Polynucleobacter sp.
ATTATTCCTGGAATGACGATTTGGCAATTGAGATCTTTAATGGATTCGCAATCGGCAATGATCCATAGATCTAAGGGAATGAGTAATAAAGAACTACTCCAACAATTAAATTTGAACTACTCAAGCGATGAGGGCCTTTTTCTACCCGATACATATGTTTTCGATCCAGATGAGCTTGATCTCAATATTTATCGCCGAGCCGTCCAAGCGATGCAAAAACAGCTTATGCAAGTCTGGGATCAAAGGGAATCTGGACTACCTCTTAAAACTCCTTATGAGTTATTGATATTGGCATCGATTGTGGAGAAGGAAACTGGCCGTCTAAGCGATAGGAATCTGGTTTCGGCTGTTTTTATCAACCGGCTTAATAAAGGCATGCCACTTCAAACCGATCCTACGGTTATCTATGGAATAGGGCCCAAATTTGATGGAAATTTAAAGAAAGCGGATTTACGTAGAGACACTCCCTACAATACCTACATGCACAAAGGTCTGCCTCCAACCCCTATTGCCATGCCTAGCAAAGAGTCAATTCTGGCCGCAGCACATCCAGCTAAAAGCAATGCTTTATTCTTTGTTGCCAAAGGGGATGGAAGTAGTCATTTTTCACAAAACTTAAAAGAGCATGAAGCTGCTGTTGATCGATATCAACGCAAAATAACGCCTAAAAATAACAGTAACTAAATTCACTTCATATGACATCAGCACATACAGGATATTTCATCAGCTTCGAAGGAATCGATGGGGCAGGCAAGAGTACACATGTCGATGCTTTTCGAAATTTGATGCAAGAGCGCTATCCAGATAAAGAGGTTGTGATGACGCGTGAGCCAGGGGGGACTGCTCTAGGTGAGCAGCTTCGCAACTTGCTTTTAGATGCTCCAATGAATTTAGAGACAGAAGCCTTACTCATGTTTGCGGCACGTCGTGAACATCTAGCCCAAGTCATCGAGCCAGCTCTTGCAGCCGGCAAAATAGTGATATCCGATCGCTTTACCGATGCCAGTTTTGCATATCAAGGCGGCGGTCGAGGCTTGAGTTTAGAGAAATTAAATGCATTAGAGCGCTGGGTTCAGGGTCAGCCTGATGGCACTCTCCTGCAGCCCAACTTAACTATTTTGTTTGATTTGCCGGGTGAGGTTGCCGAGGCTCGCCGCTCAAAAGCTCGCGCACCAGATAAATTTGAAAAAATGGACTTATCTTTTTTTGAAAGAGTTCGTCAAGAATATCTACGTCGAGCAAAGGAAGACCCCAAGCGCTTTCATCTGGTGGATGCAACACAAACGCCTGAAGCAATTTGGAATGGTTTAAAACAGATTCAGATTGCCATTTAAGTGAATCATAAGACTCAAATAGCACCTTGGCTTCAGCCCCTTTGGGAGAGTCTGGACTTTAATCAATTTCCTAATGCCATCTTGCTTCATGGTCAGTCCGGTATTGGTAAGTTCGCTTTTTCGATTGAACTAGCAAAAGCGCTACTTTGCGAAAACAATGATCAATCTATAAAACCATGTAATCAATGTGAAGCCTGTCATTGGTTTGACACCGGCAATCACCCAGACTTTATTTCTCTCGTACCTGAGACCCATCGCAAACTCCTGCCACATGCTGACTATGAGGGCGATGATGCGCCCAAGAGGGGCAAGGCTGTGCGGGATGACGATAGCGAATCAAGCGAAAAAAAAGAAAAGAAAAATATCTCGATAGAAGAAACGCGACATGCGATTGAGAATTTATCCATCGGCTCTCATCGCGGCGGAAATC
>CALKUJ010000166.1 GCA_937996825.1 uncultured Polynucleobacter sp.
TAACCCCCATCATGGTTAGCAACAACAACATATCTTGGTGAAAATTGACGCTGAAGGTAAACCTAGGCTCAACGAAAAACCAATTGAACATCAGTACAGACAATGCGCTGCTGATAACTGAAAAAATTGCAGACAACCAAAGCCCAGCAACAGCACTAGCAAGCACCAAAAGCAAAGCCAAATTACCGAGATTTAACGTTCCATCTAGATACCAAAGCAATCCCCATGCAAATGTCCAAATGACAATAGCAGGCCATCTGGCTTCAAATTTAGGCTTAGACAAACGAGGGGTTAAGGGCATCGGCAAAGACTAGCACAGTCAAAAAATGGACGAAATGAATTCGTATCTCAATTGCAAAAGCTGCCTCTGGGTGGGCAGTAGCGACTTTGAGAATATGAACCATGGAGGCTATTCATTCTTAACTTGATGTCACATTCTGACGGCAACTCGATCTCATCTGTAGATCAAGTCGCTCGCAGCTTGACTCTAAGCGTTCATTCCATGAATAGCGCGAATTACTCCTTTTGAGTCGATAGTAGAAAACCAGCATACCTAAGCTGATGACCGCTATCGCTGCAAAGCGGACACTCTGACGTTCTCATTAAAGATTTCTTTAAAACAGAAAATCAAATTCAAGAACTCTTAAATACGTTCAGCACTACCTGTGAGAGGATTTGAGATCACGCTGAAGTAGGGCATTGATTCGGTTGCGGGTAATCATGTCGCCAAAGTTATCAACTGCTCGCAGCAGCTCTCCCATTTCAAGGTCTGACAGTTTGTTGAATGCTTTATTTAGGATGGTGTTAACAAGCGCGTTGATTTTTTCGAGGTTGTTGATTAAGTCGACAAAGAGAATTTCAGGTGTCACTCGGTCGGCGTATCCCTCAAATTGAAATTCGTCTGAATCGTAGGGCGTGATGTATTGAGTCATCAGGTTGACGTAGTCAATAACGGCCTTATGTGAGCGTATTTTCGGAACAGGAGCGAACAAATGATTTAGATAAATCTCGATGATTTTGTGAGATTTTTTCTCAGAAAATTTTGACCTCCGAAGTTTTCCGATCCTCTTGTTCGGGATTTTGATGAATGTGATGAGAGGGATACCATTTACCGTGCAAGGTTTGCTTTCCATCTGGTGTTCAAACGATTGAACTTCTGCAACTGGGTAGCGAATCTGCTGCCCGATTTGTATGAAACGTGGACCTATGCCGTGCTGGCGCCAGCTCGCAAGTAGATCACTAGAAACTCCCCAGCGATCGGCTAAGTCTTGTGTTGATAACGGTCTATTGCTCACTGGTCGAGCAAAAGGCTGTAAACGACGCTCATGACTGGACTCTCAGGATCTATGGCGACCATGTTGGCTTGAACCCTCGGTGGAGTAGACCGTGTCAATCGATAAAGATATTGTTGAATCTGGTTGCGTGATTTCTTTCCACCCAGACATGCAGAGCGGATTTGCTCGACGCTTGCGGGGCCAGTTTGGCGTAGGTACAGAATGATTTCTTCGGTCCCTTCATTTGCGACATTTGTTCTGACTTGATTTTCGTAACTTTCAATGGCTGAAAGTTGGTATTGAATCTTTTTGCCAAGTTTCAAATACGCTGGTCCAAAGCGCGTTGTTCTCCAGCGTTGAAGAGTTTTTGGGCTCATGCTCCATCGGGCGGCTAGTTCAATTTCGGTTAGGGTTGAGCTCACGTTGCGTACTCCTTGAGAAAAATGGAGTTGTATTTACGCGTACTTTTTAAGAGAAGTCGAGTGTCTTGGCCGCTATGAACTTTTATTAGAAATTGACCTCCATCACGAGCGCACGTGATTGGTGCATATGCCTATTTCACTCAATTCCGCTCTTCACCCCGGATTCGCGCAACGACGTAAATAGATAAATGTGAGTTTTTCTGTTCTCCACCACCATATGCAAGTTTAAAGGCCGCTAGGAATGACCACCTAGCGGCCTTTTTTCTTTGTGTCCCTATGTCTGATTAAGACTCACTCTGCAAGACAACCTGTCTGGCTAAGTTGATAAATGACTCTCGATCAGCTTTGCTCAAGGGCTTAAGAATGTCTTTTTGCAAGTCTTGAACGATGGGCTCTAAGGCCATTCGAATTTTTTTTCCTTTGGCTGTCAGTGACAACTCACGTGCTCGGCGGTCTTGCTCACTAACAAGGCGACGTATCCAATCTTTTTTCTCTAGGCGTTCTATGACGCCGCCGATGGTGGCTCGATCGTAGCCAATCATTTCTGCAACACGCGCTTGGTCGATCCCGGGGTTTTCGTAGATGGCCTCTAGCGCTGCATATTGAACAGGCGTCAGGTCAAACCCAGCGGCTTGTGTGCGTTGAACAAAAACTTGCGTAGATTGCTGGTGAAGGCGGCGTATCAAGTGCCCCGCCATGTCATGCATGACCATACCTGTGCTTCCTTGAATGAGTCAATTTGGTAATCATACATACCATCTTGACGGATATTAGTAAGTGTAGTTATCATTTGTCCGTGCCGAGGGTTCGGCTCTATTTCAACAACGGAGACAAAACATGCAGTTTTACAAAGACGGATTTCGTGGTGGCAGCCCAGACATAAAACC
>CALKUJ010000167.1 GCA_937996825.1 uncultured Polynucleobacter sp.
AACTGCTGCATCACGCTAAATCTCAAAATGAGAGTTAGCAGGTGTTCGAACGGGAATGCAGTACTCGGAATTGCACAGGATGTTTATTTCCTTAGTTTGCCAGGCGAGTAGCCAAATTTTCTCTTGAAGGCTGCACTAAAGTGATTGACGTGTGCGTAGCCAAGACGCATTGATACTTGCTTCAAAGGTATAGACGTAGTTTTGATCGCTTCGTGAGCTGAGTTGAGTCGATGATTTAAGACGAAGTTGAAGATTGATTCACCGTATTCAGCTTGAAAGTCCTCGTTTAAGGCCCTTGCCGATCTTCCAAACGTTTGAGCCAATGAGTCAATCGTTGGCAACTTGCCATCTAGACTGACTAGATATTGATGCAATGTTTTGATCAACTTCCTAGAGTGCTTCTCTGTTGAGGCGCTTCTTGATTTGCTATTACACGAATGAGTGGCGAGTTCTGAAATGAACTCTAACGATTTTGCTTGTGCCCAAACCTTTTTTAACGGTGCTGTGTACTCAGACTTCAAGCACTCCTGCAGAGAGTTGTTGACGTAGTGAGGTATAGGCTTAACAAGCACCTTGGGCATAGGGCGCAAGCCAAGATTGACAATAAGTTCCTCAGCTAAAGGTTTACCAATTAATGCACTTAGAAATGAGTCTCCTATCATTAGGGAAGTCATCTCTATGTTCTCGGATGTGTCGACCATGGGTGTCACTGAAATTGATTCAGCGTATCGAAATAAATCAACGCCTTCACCAAAAATCAAATGGTTAGTTGCTAACGAATCTTGATGAATGACTCTTCCCTTCTTCAAAGTGTGAATCATTAGCGTCGGTTCATTAAAGGATGCCGTCACATCGGCGGTAGGAATTATTTGACCTCCAATGTCGGGGTTAAAGTCATACCGAGCTTGATAGATGGTTGCCCCTATAGACAACATCCATGCCTCATAAGAACCTGAGCCAAGGCTTTTAGGCATCGGAATTACGGTGCCTTCTACGTCTGGATGTGACTCGTTGATCGTATAGTTTGTGGGTTCACTATCAAGCAGCCAATCTAAGTTTACGAAGTCCACAGATGTTTTCATAAGCAAATTCTGTCATGTGTTTCAGCGAAAAGCACATGACAAACAATGTCTCATGTAAAACCGTCACGAATTCGTATAAATGCGATTTCGCATGAGATCCCATTGGAATCAAACTCAACAAGTTACCAATGGAATCTCTAAGAATGAATACTCAAAATCGTAAATTTAAGCTGACACTTCTCGGTCTGGTTATGCAAGGCATGGGGCTAATGGCTCATGCAACTTGTGGCACTCAATCTGGTACAAACTACACAATTGATGCGGATACAACAAGTTGTACCGTTCCAGCTAATGCAACAAATATCACAGTTAACCAAAGTAAAACAATTTCAACCAACGATGCAGCTGCAGTTTCAGCGTTCAATTTTGGCAACGCAACGACATTGAGCACTTTATCAAACTCAGGCAACATTACATCTATTGGCACTGGTGCAGGCACAACCCCGCCAGCAATTTATCTTGGATGGCCACAGTCTTCGACATCATCCATTGCAGTTCTAGAAAATACTTCAACTGGTTCGATAACAAGTTATTCGTATGGTATTTCGAATGATACTTAC
>CALKUJ010000168.1 GCA_937996825.1 uncultured Polynucleobacter sp.
AGGTATATGACCTTGTGTTGGTAGCAGTTGGGCGCACTCCAAATGGTAAGAAGTTAGATGCAGATAAGGCTGGCGTGGTGGTGGATGAACGTGGCTTTATTCCGGTTGATCAACAACTGCGCACGAATGTGAATCATATTTTTGCGATCGGCGATTTGGTTGGCCAACCGATGTTAGCGCACAAAGCCGTTCATGAGGGTCATGTTGCAGCAGAAGTGGCGGCAGGGCATAAAGCATTCTTTGATGCAAAACAGATTCCATCTGTGGCTTATACCGATCCTGAAGTTGCTTGGGCTGGTCTTACGGAAGAACAATGCAAGGCAAAAGGCATTGCTTATGAAAAAGGTTTATTCCCATGGGCGGCCAGCGGAAGAGCTATTGCCAATGGTCGTGATGAAGGCTTCACAAAGTTGCTATTTGATAAAGAAACTCATCGCATCATTGGTGGCGGTATTGTTGGTACCCATGCAGGCGATTTGATTGGTGAAGTATGTTTAGCGATTGAAATGGGTGCTGATGCCGTTGATATTGGTAAAACCATTCATCCACATCCAACCCTTGGCGAGTCTGTTGGTATGGCTGCTGAAGTGGCTCATGGCTCTTGCACTGATTTGCCGCCAACCAAGAAAAAATAGTCAGACTTGAGCACTGAGTCTCTAAGACTCTGGGCATAAAAAAACCCCCGCGCGAGGCGGGGGTTAAAAGGTACTTGTAGATTAGATCTAACTGGGTACCGAGGAGACAACTGTTACTACTTCAATTCTTTCAAGCCACTATCATGATTCAAATGGCTTTCATCTTGCTTACTTCTTGCCGCGAGCAGCTTTAACAGCTGTATTTGCTGCAGCATTGAAGTTGTTTTGAGCCAAATCTACCGCTTGCTTGATAGATTTTTGTGTTGTTTCATAAGCATTGTTTGCTGCAGCCATGGCTTGTTTGATAGCCTGGATAGTTGCTTCTGAACCGGCAGGAGCATTCTTTGCAAGTTCTTCAACCATGCCGTTCATGCTGCCGCTATTTTTCTTCAACTGTGACTCAGCAACTGATGTGAATGTTGATTGTGTTTCATTAGCGATGTTGTAAAGATGACGGCTGTAAGACATGATCTTTTCTGCTAAAGGCTGAACCATACCTGCTTGCATAGCCATCAACTGCTGTGCGTCACGCACTGAAAGAGCTTGCTTGGCATTTTGAACATTTTCTGTCATTGCAGTTTTTGCAACGGCCATGTTCAATTCAACCAATTTTTCTACGCCTTCAAACGCCTTGTTAGTTAAATTCAATAATGTTTCTAAATTAGCTTTGTTTGCTGCTGCGATTTGTTCTGGGGTTAATGTCATGATTTCTCCAAGTAAATTAAAGGGTGAACAATAAATGTTGCACTGCACAAAATGAAGTATAGGTCTTAATCACCCTAAGTCAAGCCCACATTGTGAAAAAAAGGCAAAATCAGGGGGTGAAAGCCTTTTATACCGATCATTTTGTCCTTCCTTTGCCAGCAGGACATCGTTTCCCGATGCAAAAATACCGCTTGTTAAGGGACCAAGTAGCCTTATTTGATGGTTTAGAGCTAAAAGAACCCTTGGCTGCTAGCGATGAGGACTTGATCAGGGTTCATGACCAGGACTATGTCAAACGGGTGACACAGGGGCAGTTAAGTCCCGCAGAAATCCGTGAAATTGGCTTTCCTTGGAGTGAACCCATGGTTGAGCGATCGAAAAGGTCTGCAGGAGCCACCATTCAGGCATGCCTCAGTGCCATGGAAGATGGGGTTTCAGTTAATCTGGCTGGTGGCACCCATCATGCTTATGCAAATAAAGGCAGTGGTTTTTGCGTCTTCAATGATGCGGCGGTTGCCTCTAAGCATCTTCAAAACTTAAGAAAAATGAACGTTGCGATCATTGATCTGGACGTTCATCAAGGCAATGGTACGGCGGCTATTTTGGGTAAGGACCCTAGTTGTTACACATTGTCGCTTCATGGGGAAAAGAATTTCCCATTCAGAAAAGAATCCAGTCACCTTGATGTGGCTCTGAGCGATGGATGTTCTGATGATGAGTATTTGCTCCATCTCGCTCATGCACTCAATCAAATGGAATCAGAATTTAAGCCTGATATCTTGATTTATTTAGCTGGGGCTGACCCACACGAGGGTGATCGACTGGGAAGGTTGAAATTAAGCTTGAAGGGTTTGTGTTTGCGAGACCAGATGGTCTTAGACTTTGCTAAAACACATGATCTGCCGATCGCAATTGCGATGGCTGGTGGTTATGGCATCAATATCGAGACCACTGTTGAAGTACATGCTCAAACCGTACAATTAGCGCTTCAACTATTTAAACAAATAAAGGGTCAAAAATAAATGAGTGGTCCATGGATTCGATTTTTAACACCATGGATTGCGCCTATTTTTGTGATCATTTGGAGTACAGGCTTCATCATTGCTCGTTACGGCATGCCTCATGCTGAGCCAATGACGTTTTTGAGCATGCGCTTTTTAGGCGTTTTGATTTGTATGGTTCCAATTGTCTTGCTATGGAAAGCTCCTTGGCCAAAACAGTCACAAATCTTCCATATTGCGATTGCTGGAATACTTCTTCAAGCTGGATATCTGGGTGGTGTATGGGCAGCTGTTCGCGAAGGTATGTCAGCAGGTTTAACAGCTTTGATTGTCGGTCTTCAACCAATTTTGACTGCCTTATTGGCTTCTTGGGTGGCTGAGAAGGTTAGACCAGTGCAATGGCTTGGTTTGATCATTGGTCTCTTAGGCGTTGGTTTGGTGGTATCAGCCAAGATTGCCATGATTGGCTTCAGCGATTTGAGTTTTGTTTTCATCATCATCGCTTTGTTATCAATCACGGCAGGCACCCTTTATCAAAAGAAGTATTGCCCGCAGTTTGATTTACGTACTGGCTCGGTGATTCAATTTGCTGCTTCAGCAATTATTTGTGTCCCTCTGATGATGATGTTTGAAACCAGAGAAATTGCTTGGGTTCCAGAATTAATTTTCTCTTTATTGTGGTCCATATTGGCCTTGTCGATTGGAGCCAGCTCTTTGTTATTTGTGATGATCCGTCACGGAGCAGCCACCAAGGTCACTAGTCTGATGTATCTGACACCTCCAACTACCGCCTTGATGGCCTGGTTCCTATTTGATGAACCCATCACATGGTTGATTGGTCTTGGTATTGCGCTGACGATGGGAGCGGTATTAATGGTCAATAAAGCCTCATTGCATAAGTAATACCTTATCATGTCATATTGACTAAAACTAACTATTTGAACAGCTAGACAAACTGATGATATTTAGAAGTAATTTGTTGCGCAAAATGATTGTGGGTTTATTGAGCAGTTCTTTGTTGCTTGGGGCTCAGGTGTCTTTTGCACAAAACACAGCAAACAAACCAACAAAACAAACAACACAGCAGGCTGCCAAGAAAAAACCAGCCCCTAAGAATCAAAAACAAGTTAGAACATCGACCACTCGAGCTAAGTCTGCAAATGCTCCTGACGAAAAAAGACCATCATTTGCCGCAGCCATGGGCCTGCGTGGTAATCAGGATGATCTGAATTTAAAATCCAGCGTTGCCTTGATTGTTGATCGTCAAACACATGAAGTATTGTTTGAAAAAAATGCTCATGCAGCTTTACCGATTGCATCTATCACCAAATTAATGACTTCCTTGGTCGTGCTAGAGGCCCAATTACCCTTGGATGAAACCATTGTGATTGAGCAATCAGATGTCAATGCTTATCCAGGAAGAACTCGTTCTCGAGTGACTCAAGGAGCAAAGATGACTCGTGAGCAAGCGATGATTTTGTCTTTGATGTCCTCAGAAAACAGAGTGTCCCAAGCCCTAGGAAGAAATTTTCCAGGTGGTATACCTGCCTTTGTTGAGGCAATGAATGCCAAAGCTAAGTTGTTGGGGATGAGCCAATCAAAGTTTGCAGATCCAACAGGTTTATCCAGTGATAATGTTTCAAGTCCAGAAGATTTGACGCGTTTGGTTGAGGCTGCCTATCAGCACAAAGTGATCAGAGAGTTTTCAACCAGACCTGACTACAGCATCATGATTGGTAATCGTGAGCAAAAATTTGTTAATACCAATCGTTTGGTCAGAGCCAGTGACATGGATATCGGCCTTCAAAAGACTGGTTATATTTCCGCTGCTGGTCGTTGTTTGGTCATGCAAGCCAAAGTAGTTGGCCGTGATGTGGTGATGGTGTTCTTGGATTCGGTTGGTAAGCAATCTCGTTTTGCAGACGCAGTGCGTGTCAGAGAATGGTTGGAAGCCAATCCAAGCCCTGAATCAATCAGAAAACTCTAAACTGCTCCAAAGTAGGTTGTTGACTTAACTAGTCTTAAGACTTGGGGGTTTGTATCCCAAGCTTTTTGAGATTTGCATCGCTGTATCTTTGAGTGATTTCAGCCAATCATCCTGCATGCGCTCGGTGGGGGCTGATAAAGATAAACCAGCCACTAGCTTGCCTGTGTCATCCAAAATAGCTGCAGCCATACAGCTCACACCCAACTCTAATTCTTCATCATCGCGGGCGTGACCAAGACTTTTGACTAAATCTAATTCTTTTTCCAACTGTGCCAAATCGCTGATACTGTTTTGCGTGTGGCCATTTAAGCCAGTTTTACTCACGTAACTCTTTAGCTTTACAGAGTCATCATCCGCCAAGAAAAGTTTACCAACGGAGGTTAGATGAAGTGGGGCTCTACCGCCAATGGCTCGTACCACTTGCATGCCTGATCGTTCGCTGTAGGCACGATCGATATAAACAATTTCATCACCTTGGCGCACAGACAGATTGACTGTTTGGCCAGTGAGTTTGTGCAAGGCTCTCATTGGTAATTGAGCAGCATCTCTGACCGATAGTCGAGCCTTCACCAGATTACCTAGTTCAAGGAGCTTGAGTCCTAAACGGTAGGTGCCGCTGTCTGCACGCTCAACTAGGCGGCAGGCAACCATGTCATTCAAAATTCGATGAGCAGTTGAGGGGTGTAAGTCAGTCAGCTCAGACAGTCTTTTCAGACTCTGGGCTTCATCACTATCTGCGAGGGCATCCAGAAGACTCATCATGCGGTCCAATACCTGGATAGCTGTTCTGCTTGTCATGTGCCTATTTTAGCTCTAAATACGCCAAATTGCACATTATGAAAAGTGAAGGCTAAAAACCACCTTTTAATGCCTTGGCACAGTCAGAAACAAGCTTAGGACCTTGATAAATCAAGCCTGTATAGAGTTGTACCAAGCTTGCACCTGCATTCATCTTGTCTTTGGCATCCTGGCCAGACATGATGCCACCCACGCCAATGATCGGAACCTGACCCTGAAGGGTGCGGTGTAATTCTTTGATCACATGGTCTGATGATTGTTTTACTGGAGATCCGGAAAGGCCACCAGTCTCATTGCCATTAGGCAAATGTGCAACAGCATCGCGAGCAATTGTGGTGTTAGTGGCAATCACAGCATCAATTTTGTACTTGATCAGTAATTCCGCAATGGTTTGTATCTGTTCTAAATCTAAATCAGGTGCAATTTTTAGGAAGAGTGGTACTTCTTTCTTGTGCAAATCGCTCAGTACCTTTTTTTCTTCGGCAATAGCGTTAAGTAAAGAACTTAATTCATCAGCACCTTGCAGCTGTCTTAGATTCTTAGTATTGGGTGAAGAGATGTTGACGGTGATATAAGAGGCAATGTCGTAAACCTTCCTCATACAGATCAAATAATCATCGGCGGCGGATTCAATGGGAGTCGTGGCATTTTTACCAATATTCAAACCGAGGATGCCACCACGTTGCCAAAAATCAGATTGTTTCACTCGTGCTACGCATGCATCAACACCATCATTATTAAAACCCATGCGATTGATCAAAGCAGACGCATTTGGCAGGCGAAACATTCTGGGGAATGGATTGCCAGATTGCGCTTTGGGTGTCACAGTGCCGATTTCAATGAAGCCAAATCCCAAATCTGCCAAAGCATCAATGTGTTTGCCATCTTTATCAAGACCAGCAGCAAGGCCAACTGGATTTGGTATTTTTAAGCCACAAAAAACTCTTTCATCACTGGCAATTTTTTCCTGCGATAAAAAACCCAAACCAAGGGCATGAACTTTATCGAGGGTGTTCAAAGTCAAGTTATGCGCACGCTCCGCATCCATGGCAAATAAACAAGGTTTGACGAGAGGGTAGAGGTTCATGAGTGTTAAATTTTGCTAATTAATTGCGTTGCCACACATCATCAACCAATACTTCTAAAGGTTCAAACTGTGCTTTGTAAGACATTTTAGGGCTTTCTTCGATGTAGTAGCCCAAGTACAAATAAGGTAGTTGAAGTTTTCTGGTTTGTTCTATTTGCCACATGATGGCAAATGTTCCATAACTGGCACCTGGATTGCTCGTATCAAAGAAGGTGTAAACAGACGATAAGCCACTTTGAACCACGTCAATGATGCTCACAATCCTTAACTTGCCTGGTTCTTCTCCATGAGGACCATCTCGGAACTCGATCAAACGACTATTGACTTTGCTTTGCAATAAGAACTGTTTGTATTGGTCTTGATCATCTCCATCCATGCCGCCGTGAAGATGGCGATCATGCTGGTAAGACATATATAGATAGTAGTGCTCTTGGAAAAATTCTAAGTGACCAATTTTTACTTCAAGATCTTGATGCTTTTTAAACGCACGTTGCTGGTATCGTTTGGGCTTGAAGCGCTCGATATCTACGCGACATGCGATACAAGCTTTGCAACCATCACAGTATGGTCGATAGGTATACAAACCACTGCGACGAAAACCACTGGCAACTAATTCACCATAAACATCCGCATGAATCAAATGAGTGGGGGTTGCAACTTGAGAGCGAGCTTGTTTATGCGCTAGGTAACTGCACTCATAAGGCGCAGTTGCGTAGAACTGAAGGGTGGTGAAGGGGAGCTCTTTTAATTTACTCATCTTGCTTGGCTTAGCCAATATCTCAAAACACCCTTATTAAAACGCCAAACAGGATTTATTGCAGTAGTTTTATCGCGCACGTGAGTTAAAAATTCATCGCGTGGAATAGGGTGTCCGCCCAATGAGCTCAAATGAGCAGTTTCTTGCTGACAGTCAATCATCTCGATGTCTTGGTCAATTGCCCAAGCACAAAGACTAGCGAGGGCTATTTTAGAGGCGCCTGTTTTTTGAGAAAACATTGATTCACCAAAAACCATTTTGCCTAAATTGACGCAATACAAACCACCAACCCGTTGACCTTGATAGAAAACTTCAACGCTGTGCGCATGCCCTTGCTCGTGTATTTGGCCATATGCATGCATGATGGCGTGGGTGATCCAAGTGCCATCTTGACCTGATCTTGATTGTGTTGCACAGGACAGGATGGTCGCATGGAAGTCCTCATCAACCTTGACTTCCCAATCTTGGTCCATCAAAACAGCTTTAATTTCTTTTTTGAAATTTTTACTGATTTTGAAGTTTTTAGGTCTTAATACCATCCTTGGATTGGGTGACCACCACAAAATAGGTTGGCCATCGGAGTACCATGGAAAAATACCTTGGTGATAGGCGCGCAATAATTGTTCAGCGCTGATATCTTCGCTAACTGCTAATAAGCCAGGAACTTCTGGATCCGGATCGGCATCACTCCATGGTGATGGAAAGGGATCATTTGGTTGTAGCCAAGACAAACCCATAGCAATCAAATTTTCCGATCAATGCGTTCATCGTAGCCAACATCATCTAAATGAGTTGCAATCTGATTAACCTCATTCAGACGACCCAGCCTCTTATCCTGAAAATACCATTCAAGCGTCTTTCGAACCGTTGGAAACGCCAATTCATTCCAGGGAATATCTTTTTCAGAAAATAGCTTAACTTCTAGACTTTCAACGCCTGCTTGATACTTGGGTTCAATGAGTTTTGCCAAATAAAACAAATGTACTTGTTCTACGTGCGTGACATTTAATAAAGAGAACAAAGGTCCGATTTCAACGACAGCACCTGCTTCCTCAAAAGTTTCTCGTATGGCGCCAGCTTCAGTGCTTTCTCCAACTTCTAAAAAGCCAGCTGGCAATGTCCAATAACCAAGGCGCGGATGAATGGCTCGTTTGCACAAAAGCACTTTGTCTTGCCATACAGGAATCGTACCAACCACATTGCGAGGATTTTCATAATGGATGGTGTTGCATCCTGAACAAATGTGCCTTTCCCTTGTGTCATCCACAGGTGTTTTTAAAGTCACGGTTGAACCGCATTTGGGGCAAAAGTTCATTGCAATATTATCGTTTAATTTGCTGTTCTAACGATGCCACGCAAGGCGTTGGTGAATATCACTTCATCGGCATTCAAGACATCTTCACGCGTGATATTTTGTTCAGCGGCTTGATACCTTGTATCACTCATCACTACAGATCTCATCACACCTGGTAGGCAGCCAGATGCTAGGGGAGGTGTTAGCCATCGGCCATCTTTTTTGATGAAGACATTTGATCTGCCACCCTCTGTTACAAATCCCTGTTCATTGATAAACAAAGCATCGAAAGCACCTAATTTCTCAGCTGCTAGCCAAGCTTGGTCATACAGTTTGCGACGCGTTACCTTGTGACCGAGTAAATGATCTGATGATGACATCGTTGTATCAACTCCCAAAAGATCACTGGCCCAAAGAATGGGACCTGGATGTACATCTTGTATCACAGCAGTTTTCACGCTCAGTAGACCATCAGCTGATAAATCCAAGCGAAGTCTGTGTATCAGTTTTGCATCAAGTTGTGAGCAAGCTTCTTGAATCAGACTGCTGGCTTTGTTTGAGTCAAACTTAATTTTCAATTCTTTAGCAGATTGAGAAATTCGATCAAGGTGCTTATCTAAGCGGCAAGCTTGTCCGTGCTCTATGCGAATTGTTTCAAATAATCCAATAGGTTCTGCTTGTGGTTGTAAGGCAAATAAAAATCCAGCTTTGGTTTGGCACTCATGCCACTCATCGGCACTCTCAGAATCAATCGTGATGCCACCACCAACCCCCATTTGAAAATGTTGGTTTTTATCAAGCTCCAAAGTTCTGATCACAACACTCATGCCAAGATCACCAAGGCCTGCTTGTGGGCTTGGGTCAAACCATGCAATTGCGCCACAGTATAGATTTCTGGGTTCTGACTCTAGAGTTTGAATCAATTCCATGGTTCTCTTTTTAGGCGCACCTGTTACAGATCCGCATGGAAAAATTGCTTGCAGTAATTCTTTGAGTCTTAAATTTTCTTTGGATATTGAACTGATGGTTGATGTCATTTGTAAAACATCACCGTGTTGTTGAACTTCAAACAAAGATGGGACTTTGACTGAGCCAGGCAAAGATATCTTGCTCAAATCGTTTCTCAGTAAATCAACAATCATGACATTTTCAGCACGATTCTTGGTGTCCTCATGAAGTTCTTCAGAACTACTTTCGCCAACCTTGGCGGTACCTTTCATGGGCTTGGTCATCAAGGTGTTGCCAGTCTTTTGCAAAAACCACTCTGGTGAGCAAGACAAGACCCAGCCATTGGCATGCTCAATGTACGCCCCATAAGGACCAGGCTGTTTTTTTCTGAGGATGTCGTAGGCGGCCAGTGGTGATCCCTTTAGCTCACCATGGATACGGTAGGTGTGATTGACTTGGTAGGTATCACCAGACTTGATCCAATCATGAATCTTGGTGACATCACTCTGAAATTGATCTTGTGTGATGCTAGAGGTCATCCTCTCAATCACTGGTGCATTCACCGTTGGATTAGTTTTAATACTGAGCCACTGATTGACAGCTTCTTTGCTGAGCTTTTGCACATCCTTGAATACCCAAGCTTGTATCCAAGGAGTCTTTGATTCTTTTGGGGTCAAGCCTAATAAATGTTCGCCAAGTTCATAGCTAAAACAAGTGACCACATGGTGTTGCCCATGGATGGCTTGTTCAATTTCTTCAAGGGCTGCTTCTAGATCGCCAGCGTTTGTGGCTTGTATGGCTTTTAATGGAGACTGGTACAGTCTGCTACTTGGTTTATCGCTAGAACTTTGAGCATCATCTAGCAAGATGGTGCAAGAAAGATGCTCAGAGTCACTCATTGATTATTTGCCAATAACTTTTGCACTATTGATCACGATGGTTGTGGTTGGTACGTCAGCAAAAGGGCGCTTGCTGGTTGTGCTAACAGCTTTGATTTTGTCGATTGTTTCTGTGCCCTTGATCACCATGCCAAACACAGCGTAGCCATGACCATCTGGACGAGGGAAGTCCAAATTCTTGTTGTTCACCACGTTCACAAAAAACTGAGCCGTTGCAGAGTCGGGCACATTGGTTCTTGCCATGGCGATGGAGTACATCACATTGCTCAAGCCATTGTTTGATTCAAGTGGAATTGGGGCTTTGGTTGCCTTCTGCTGCATGTCGGATGTAAAGCCACCGCCTTGCACCATGAAATTATTGATCACACGATGAAAAATAGTGCCGTTATAAAAACCACTGTTCACATATCCTAAGAAGTTCTCAACAGTCTTTGGAGCTTTTTCAGGATTGAGTTCAACAACGAAGTCACCCATGCTTGTTTTGAATTCAACTTTAGGACCTGCAAAGCTGAGTGTTGATGCAGTCAAAAGAAGGGCGGCTAATAGTTTTTTCATGAGATCAGTCAGAGATGTTGGAAAGTCTTAGTATGCCAAATATATTGAGGTAATAAAAAAGCCCCTCAAATACATGAAGGGCTTTAATCAAATTTGGTTGCGGGGATAGGATTTGAACCTATGACCTTCGGGTTATGAGCCCGACGAGCTGCCAGACTGCTCCACCCCGCGTCTGAAG
>CALKUJ010000169.1 GCA_937996825.1 uncultured Polynucleobacter sp.
GCATGTGCTGACCTGGGAAGGTCACAGGAGCACCTTGGAATAAACGGAACTTATATTTGCCAGATAACTTGCCAAAAGCAATCACAGATCCTGAGAAAGTGATTGCACCAACAAATGTACCGATGAACAACTCAAGACGGTTGCCTAGTGGAATTGGCTCGCCAACAGCCACGATGCCAAAAGCATGAGGCTCTGCAACTGCGGCAATAGCAATACAAACCGCTGCAAGACCAATCATGCTGTGCATGAATGCCACTAACTCAGGCATTTTTGTCATTTCAACACGCTTGGCCATGATGGCACCAGCACCGCCACCAATCACAAGACCTGCTAGAACATAAGCCATGCCGCCAGCTGCTGATTCTTTAGCGAGCATCATGACCAAGCCAACCGTTGTGATGATGGCAATTGCCATACCTGTCATACCAAACACATTTCCTTTGATGGAAGTGGTTGGATGAGATAAGCCCTTAAGTGCCTGAATAAAACAAATAGAGGCCACTAAATACAAAAGCGTAACGAGATTCAAGCTCATGCTGTTTCTCCTTTTGCTTTTTTATCTTTTTTCTTAAACATTTCTAGCATGCGTCTTGTGACCAAGAAGCCACCGAACACGTTAACTGCCGCTAAAGCAACAGCAATCGTGCCCATCGATTTACCAAGCGTGCCTTCCGTAAGAGCGGCAGCAAGCATGGCGCCAACGATGATGATCGCTGAAATCGCATTCGTCACAGCCATCAAAGGCGTGTGAAGCGCTGGGGTGACGTTCCATACAACGTGATAACCAACGTAAATGGCTAGCACGAAGATGATGAGGTTATAAATTGTTGGGCTGATCATGTCCATGATTTTTTCCTTGTAATTCTTCTTATGCGTTCTGACGAAGAACTTGACCGTTTTGACACATCAAGCAAGCTGTCACGATGTCATCATCAGTTGGAATAGCAAGAGCTGCTTCCTTGTTAACGATGAGTTTCATGAAATCTAAAAGGTTGCGTGCGTAAAGAGCTGAGGCATCTGCTGCAACCATGCTGGCGAGGTTGGTGTAGCCGACCAATTTAACGCCATGCTTCACAACCACTTTGTCGGCTTCTGTGAGTGGGCAGTTACCACCACCGTTGTCACCTTTACCGGCTGCCAAATCGATCACCACTGAACCCGGTTTCATTTGCGCAACAGTTTCTGAGTGCAATAAGGTTGGCGCTTTACGACCTGGAATCAAAGCAGTTGCGATCACGATATCTGCTTGCTTGGCACGTTCAGCAACCAATGCTGCTTGACGTTGCATCCAAGAGGCTGGCATTGGGCGAGCATAACCGCCAACACCTTGAGCAATTTCACGTTCTTCCTCTGTTTCATAAGGCACATCAACAAACTTTGCACCCAATGACTCAATTTGTTCTTTTGCCGCTGGACGAACATCAGAAGCTTCAATCACTGCGCCTAAGCGCTTCGCAGTTGCAATGGCTTGCAAACCAGCAACACCGGCACCAAGAATCAATACACGAGCCGCTTTGACTGTTCCAGCAGCTGTCATCAACATCGGCATGAAGCGTTGGTATTCATTGGCAGCAACCATGACAGCTTTGTAACCAGCAATGTTGGCTTGAGATGACAAAACATCCAAGCTTTGAGCTCTGGTCGTTCTTGGAGCTGCTTCAAGTGCAAAGGCAGTGATACCTTTGGCAGCCATAGCAGCATTATTGGCATTATCAAATGGATCAAGCATGCCTAATAAGACGGCGTTAGATTTCATTTGAGCTAACTCATTGGCATCTGGTGCTCTGACTTTAAGGACAATGTCAGCACCAAGGGCGTCAGCAGCAGAACCGATGCTTGCGCCTACCGCTTCATAAGCAGAATCTGGTTGGCTACTTGCCACACCAGCATTATTTTGAACTATGACTGTGTGACCTTGACTGATGAATTTCTTCACTGTTTCAGGTGTTGCAGCAACGCGCGTTTCATTCGCCCGCGTCTCTAAGGGCACGCCAATGCGCATGGGATTCTCCCTATTATTGTAAAAAGTTTAAGATTACCCTAATTTTCAGGGTTTTCTGATCAAATTGACCCTCCATTTTATGTTTTTTTGGTCATTTAGTGTTTTATCCTAACTTTACGAGTAATTTATTTTGACGATACCGATGAACTTCCCTGCGTTTGACACAAGCTTTTTGGAAGCGGCCCCAGTTTTGCCACCCGCCACTGTTGTGATTGGGATGTCTGGCGGGGTTGACTCATCTGTAGCAGCTTGGATTTTGAAACAGCAGGGATATCACGTGGTTGGTCTTTTCATGAAAAATTGGGAAGACGATGACAACAGTGAATTTTGTTCTTCACGCCAGGATTGGTTAGATGTTGTCTCGGTAGCTGATTTAATTGGGATTGATGTTGAGGCAGTTAACTTTGCCGCTGAGTACAAGGATCGCGTATTTGCTGAATTCTTGAGGGAATACTCCGCAGGCAGAACTCCCAATCCAGATGTTCTGTGTAATGCGGAAATTAAGTTCAAAGCTTTTTTGGATCACGCTATCAGCTTGGGAGCGCAAGCGATTGCAACGGGACATTACGCAAAAACAGCAAGATCTGATGATGGCGTGCATTTGCTAAAAGCGATTGATGACACCAAAGACCAAAGTTATTTCTTATATCGTTTGACCCAACAGCAATTGAGTCATGTCATTTTCCCTTTGGGTGGTATTAGAAAATCCATGGTCAGAGAAATTGCTGAAATGATTGGTTTACCTAATGCCAAGAAAAAAGATTCAACAGGTATTTGCTTTATTGGCGAAAGACCATTTAGAGATTTCTTGAATCGCTATTTGCCGAATAAGCCAGGCCCAATTAAGACAGAGGATGGGAAGGTGATTGGCGAGCACATCGGTTTGGCGTTTTATACCCTTGGACAAAGAAAAGGTATCGGCATGGGTGGTAGCAAGGATGGCAGTGGTGACCCATGGTTCGTGGCTAAAAAAGACATGGCCAACAATTCGCTTTACATTGTTCAAGGGCATGAGCACCCTTGGTTGTTAAACAAGGTTTTACAAACATCTCAAACCAGTTGGACCTTTGATTATTTGCCAGCCACAAAAAATTACACCGCAAAAACAAGGTACAGACAATCAGATGCGCCCTGTCAATTAAAGCAGGTCTCTGCGGACAGTTTCACGCTTGAGTTTGATCAGGCTCAGTGGGCTGTAACGCCGGGTCAGTCAGCTGTTTTGTATGACGGTGAGCGCTGCTTGGGCGGTGGAATCATCACCGCTTAAAACAGCATCACTTATTGTGGTGGCGCCGTATTTGCAAAAGAAGGGCGTGACATCAACTTTTTATAAAGTCGATTCAAATTTGGGTAAGACGCCTGCCATTGAATATTTGGAAATCTAAAAATCAAATAATCTAAGGCGCAGCCCACTGCAATATCAGCCAAAGTCATCTGATTACCAAAACACCATTCAGATTCCCCCAAGCCATTAGACATTGCTTTGAGTGATACATCCACTTTAAGGAGTTGGCGGTCTATCCAGGCTTGGCTCTTTTGCTCATCTGGTCTCCAAGTTGCTTCTAATCTTGCAAGAACAGAGGCATCCAAAATGCCATCAGCCAAAGCTTCCCATGTTTTAACCGCGGCTTTTTCTTTGCCTGATGATGGGATCAATTTGTTCACGGGACTCAATGTGTCCGCGTATTCAACGATCACACGGGAGTCAAACATGGCTCCACCATCATCCATGACCAAGCAAGGAACTTTCCCAAGGGGGTTGGATTCCATGATTTTGGTGTCTTGGCTCCACACATTCTCTTGAATGAGTGGAACTTCAATTTTCTTTTCGGCAAAAACAATTCTTGCTTTGCGAACGTAGGGGCTGGTAAGTGATCCAATTAATTTCATGCCATAAGTATAGCTATTTAGGGTTATCCCTTCAGAAGGACTAAAATCATGTTTTCGATGCTTTTTAGGAATTAGCTGTGACTACTCAACTATCTACATTAAGTGCTTTATCCCCTTTGGATGGCCGTTACGCTTCAAAAACAGACGGTTTGCGCCCTTGGTTATCAGAGGCTGCGTTTATGAAGCAGCGTGTTCAGGTAGAGGTACACTGGTTGATTGCCTTATCTCAGGCCAAATTGCCTGACTTTCCAAGCTTTAGTACGAATGCCGAAGCTGTTTTATTGAAATTGGTGACGGATTTTTCTGATTCAGATGCAGAAAGAATCAAAGCCATTGAAGCCGTGACCAATCACGACGTGAAAGCGGTTGAGTATTGGATGAAGGAAAAAGTTGTTGGTCATGCTGAATTGGAAAAGGCCAGTGAATTCATTCACTTTGCTTGTACATCAGAAGATATCAACAACACATCTCATGGTTTGATGTTGAAGGGTGCTCGTCAAGAAGTTCTCTTACCTAAACTCCGTGAGCTTTTATCAGCTCTGACAAATTTAGCTGTCATCAACGCTGATGTACCGATGTTGTCTCGAACACACGGGCAGCCGGCCTCCCCAACAACTTTGGGTAAAGAAATGGCGAACGTTGCCATGCGTTTACAAAGAGCCATTACAAATATTGAAAAAGTACCTCTGCTTGGAAAAATGAACGGTGCTGTTGGTAACTACAACGCTCACTTGTCTGCATACCCAGATGTGGATTGGGAAAAGTTTTCAAAAGAAGTGGTGGAGAAGCGTTTGGGTTTGGAGTTCAATCCATACACCATTCAAATCGAGCCACATGACTACATGGCTGAATTGTTCGATGCGATTGCCAGAGCTAACACAATTTTGTTGGACATGAACCGCGATATTTGGGGTTACATCTCAGTTGGTTACTTCAAACAAAAAACCAAAGCAGGTGAAATCGGTTCATCTACCATGCCTCACAAAGTCAACCCAATTGATTTTGAAAACTCAGAAGGTAACTTAGGCATTGCTAATGCACTTTTAAAACATTTGTCAGAAAAATTGCCTGTCTCACGTTGGCAAAGAGACTTAACTGATTCTACAGTTTTGCGTAATTTAGGTACTGCCTTGGGTCATAGTTTGTTGGCCTATGACAGTGCGCTAAAAGGTTTAGGTAAATTAGAAACCAATCCTGAGCGTTTGGCTGAAGATCTGAACAATTGTTGGGAAGTGTTGGCTGAGCCAGTGCAAACTGTGATGCGTCGTTTTGGCGTGCCTAATCCTTATGAGCAGTTGAAAGAATTGACCAGAGGTAAGGGCATCACTCCTGAAGGTTTGAGAAGCTTCATCCAAGGTTTGGCAATTCCTGATGATGCCAAAAAACTTCTTCTAGAAATGACACCTGCCTCTTATATCGGTAAAGCAACAGAATTAGCCAAACGTCTCAAAAAATAATGACGTCGATTGGTCATGCCCCCATGAAGATCAGTCATCGATTGATGATGGGGCTTTACCAATTATTTTGGTATCTGGCATTACCGCTGGCTCTTGCCCGTCTCTTTTGGAAGGGTAGGTTGCAGCATGGCTACAGAGAGCATATCAACGAGCGCTTAGGCATGTCTTGGCCCATCAGCGGTGCAACCCCGCGTATTTGGGTGCATGCAGTTTCAGTGGGTGAAACAAGAGCCGCTGAACCTTTGATCAATGCCTTGATTCAGGGCGGTGAAAAGATCTTATTGACTCACATGACGCCTACTGGAAGAGATACTGGGCGCCAGTTGTTTGCAGAGCACATAGCTTCTGGTGAACTGGTGCAAAGCTATCTTCCATATGACACTCATTGGGCAGTTAATTCGTTTTACCGATACTTTTCAATCAAGGTTGGATTGATCATGGAAACAGAGGTGTGGCCACGATTGATTTTGTCTGCTCGTCAAAAGTCTTTACCGATCATCCTCATCAATGCCAGATTATCTGAGCGCAGTGCTCGACGCATTAGTCGTTTTTCAAACTTTGCTCAATTGATTTATCAGTCTTTCACCAAAATCTTGGCTCAAACAAATTTAGATGCAAAGCGCTATGTCTCTTTAGGCTTGAGTAATGTGATGGTGACGGGTAATTTGAAATTTGATGTCATGCCCAATTCTGAACAGATAGAACATGCTTTAAGTCTCAAGAAAAAACAAAGCCAAGAGATTCAAGTTGTCTGTGCTGCAAGCACCAGAGATGGTGAAGAACCATTGATCATAGAAGCATGGCAAAGATTTCTTAAGGCCAAAGAAAAGCCAAATGATTTCTGCTTATTCATTGTGCCAAGACATCCACAGCGATTTGATGATGTGTTCACTCAATTGCAGTCAAGCTTTCCCAAGGTTTTGCGTCGCTCAAGTATGAATGATCAAGAGTTTTCTGAGGCCATCAATCATGGCGCAGTGATACTTGGCGATTCAATGGGAGAAATGAATTTTTATTACGCCTTGTCTGACATTGTGATCATGGGCGGAAGTTTGTTGCCGCTGGGTGGTCAAAATTTCATTGAAGCATGTGCCTTGGGTCGACCAATTATTTTGGGAGAGCACACTTTTAATTTTCAACAGGCCAGTGCAGATGTGATTGATGCCAGAGCTGCCATTCGAATCACCGATATTGATGATTTAGTGAAAGCCATGGATTTGTTGTTGACCAATCATCAAGTCAAAGAAGAAATGAGCACAAATGCTCTAGATTTCGCCAATCAACACACTGGCGCTACTAAAAAGATTGTCGCTGTTATTCAGCAAACTCTTGCGGCTTGATCAAATTGAATGCCATCTAGGCCCAAATGAAGATCCCACCAGTTTGTCTTTTCGAAGCTTGTTTGCTCTGAAAGCCCTTTAATTGCTGGATTAATTCCCTATTGTTTATAAGGTTTAATGGTTAATCCCATTGTTTCTATAGAATCCCTCAAAACACTGGGGAGTAGCCAGCTCATAATCATGAGTCTTTTGTATCGTCAACACGGCGTTTAAGCGCCCGGTACATGAGGGGAATGGGTCCTTGGCAAGACCAAATACTATAAAAAGGAAATTCTATGGATTTCATGTCCATTGATGCTATTTGGGCTGTTTTGGCGATTATTCTTATCGACCTAGTACTCGCAGGTGACAACGCTTTGGTGATTGGTATGGCAGCGAATCGTTTGCCGCCACATTTGCGTAAAAAGGCAATTTTCTGGGGCACCTTTGGTGCGATCGCCATTCGTTTTATCTCTGTGGCCATCATCACCTACCTCATGATGCTTCCAGGTTTGAGACTTGTGGGCGGTATTGCTTTGGTATGGATTGGTTGGAAATTAGCCTTCCAAGATGATCATGAAGAAGTGAAAGCTGCTGATACTTTTTGGTCAGCCATTACAACCATCGTGATTGCTGACGCTGTCATGGGTGTTGATAACGCCTTGGGTATTGCTGCAGCAGCAAATGGTAACTGGGCCTTCATCATCATGGGTCTGTTGATCAGTATCCCTGTGGTTATTTTTGGTT
>CALKUJ010000170.1 GCA_937996825.1 uncultured Polynucleobacter sp.
ATTTCTGGCGAAGTCACGTTGGAGCGCAGCGGCACACATGGTGAATCCGTCGTGCTGCAACGTACTCGCCAAGGGTTTATCAGCGAGGCAAGTTTGAAGGTGTTGCGATACCACTGCGATGCTGTTGCCATTGCAGACACGCACGTGATCAAAGTGCCCGTCAAAACCTTGACGAAATCACTAGATCAAGATCCTGCGTTCGCAGGTCGATGGATCAACATGCTTAACAGCGAAGTACGTCATTTGCGTTTGCATCTGGAACGTTTGAACATGAAATCCATCCGAGACCGCCTTGTGCACTTGATCGAGACAGAAGGGAAAGATGGTCGATTTCCGATTCCTTCTGGGCTTAAGACATTGGCAGGCGAATTGGGTGTGACCCACGAGGCGCTTTACCGAGCCATTGCAGCTTTGCAAGCCGAGGGGCTTCTTAAGAAAGAAAATGCTCAATTGATCGTCAGACCAAAGACGTCTTGACCATATGGCTTAGTTTGTGAAAGAGTGATCGATTAGTTGGCGAGGTAGATATGAAATCAAGTGAACATTGGGATACGGTTTATCGCAGCAAAAAACCTGATGCTGTGAGTTGGTATGTGCCTCACCTTGGTGAATCTCTCGAACTGATTGAGCAGTTGTGCCCAGATAAAACGGCCGCCATCATTGACATCGGTGGCGGTGAATCTACGCTGGTGGATGATTTACTGCAAAAAGGCTACTTGGATGTGTCTGTGCTGGATATTTCACAAGCCGCGATTGATTTCACTCGCCAACGCTTGGCCAAGAATGCTGACATGGTGAGTTGGCATGTTGGCGATGTCACTCAATACGATTTTGGATACAAGCAATTTGACGTGTGGCACGACAGGGCCGTGTTTCATTTCCTGACGGAAGAGCATGACCGGCGTGCCTATGTTGAGCTTGTGAAACGATCAGTCAAAACTGGTGGGCATGTACTCATGGCTACTTTTGGACCACAGGGCCCCGTTAAGTGCAGTGGTTTGGATGTTGTGCGCTATGACGACCAAAAGTTACACGCTGAGTTTGGTCGCGGGTTTGAATTGATGGGAAGTAAAGTGTCTGACCATCACACACCCATGAACACAGAACAACAGTTTTTGTACTGTTGGTGCAAAGTTCGATAGTCTGCAAAAGAACCGTCACCTTAGCTTATGGTCTGCCAGACTTCACAAACGCACAAGAACCAGCGATAAGCCTACCGATCGTCAGTGCGTGTGACGGTGGTGAATATCTGGGTAGTGTGGGTGTTTGTGCGTGACCTCGGCATGCACATGTCTATGAACATGAGCCTCCTGCCCATCCCACACAAAGTCGTGGATGTGTTGGTGATGAATATCATGGGTATGACTGTGGTCATGGTCTAGCGGCTCATGATGGTGCTCGTGTTCGTGGTGCTCGGTGAGATGAATCCAGACACCAACAGCCATTAGACAAGCCGCCAGCCAAAAAAGTTTACCTGTTGTCTCTCCCAGCAGCACCACGGAGATGGCTGCACCTATGAACGGAGCCGTTGAAAAGTAAGCCCCCGTTCGGGCAGTGCCCAAGCCACGCAGAGCCAACACAAACAACACAAGGCTTAAGCCGTAGCCAATTAGTCCAAGCGTCATGGTTGCAGTGACAACAAGACCTGTTGGCAGCGACAACCCTAAGAGCAATGCAAGCATGCAATTCACTGAACCCGCAATAAATCCTTTAATACTGGCAATGAACAATGCGTCAGAGGCAGATACTTTTCGAGTGAGGTTGTTGTCGATAGCCCAGCAAAGGCAAGCCAAGGCAATCAACAAGGGACCAAGCCAGTGGGAGTTGGCATCAACATCTGTTTGCCAAGACAAGGTAATGCCACCCAGAACGATGGCCACCATACCAAGCACGATGCGTTTGTCCGCACTTTCGCCAAACACCACCCATGCAATCACGGCGGTCAGTACCGCTTCTAAGTTAAGTAGCAAGGATGCAGTGGACCCAGTTGTATGGTTCAAACCGATTAGTAAAGCAACAGGCCCCAGCACGCCACCACACAAAATAGCGCCCAAGAGCCAGGGCCATTCGGCAGCAGCAAGGTTCGGAGACTGCCAGCCTCGATCGCGAGTAAAACGAATCAGTGCAAGACCTATACCGCTGCCAAGGTAAAGCAATCCAGCCAGCATGACTGGCGCATCATCGGCGACTAAGAGCTTTGCGAACGGTGTACTTGCTCCAAAGAGCGCAGCAGCGATAAGGGCATAGAAAACATTGCGGTTCATATGTAGATTGTCTATTTGTTAAAACGCAGATAAATCCCGAACTAAATGAGAAGCTGAATTTGCGATCCAAAAAACAATTAGAAGGTAGTAATTTTTTAACCGAATTTCTTCATAACGAATACAACCCCAATCGACGATTTCGAACGACAAGAGTTTTGTAGGCATGCATGGGACCTTCATACGTAGGATCGCTCTTGTTCGCAGCCTTGACCTTGAACACATCAATGAGCTTGTCACTAGACAGATGCGCCTTGCTCATGATCATCTCAGCTGACTGAGGCTGTCCTCGATACCGCCAGAGCACTTCAAAGATTGCCGCCTGCGCCCCAGTCAACCGAACGGGCTCACTCGACCAATCTGGCAAATGAACCCATTCAAAGGTTTCAGAAAACGGCCCATGCACCGCAGCTGATTTGGGTTGTACCGCAAGATTGAGTTCATCGCTCC
>CALKUJ010000171.1 GCA_937996825.1 uncultured Polynucleobacter sp.
GTTCTTAATGATTTTTGCTTGTATTGTGTTCTTTGCGCCAGAGATGGGTGGTTACTTCCTCGAAGCAAATAACTTCATTCCTGCAAATCCATTGCAAACGCCTCCGCACATTGCACCGGTTTGGTATTTCACGCCGTTCTACTCTATGTTGCGCGCAACAACTACTAACTTCTTATTGCCTTTGTGGATCTTCTTAGCAGTCATTCTGGGAATGTTTGCTAAGAGCTCAAGCGATAAAAAAGTGAAGGGCGCGTGTGCAGCAATTGCAGTTGTTTTGGCTGCTGGCTTCTATATGTTTGATGCGAAGTTCTGGGGTGTTGTGATCATGGGCGGTTCTGTTGTGATCATGTTCTTCTTGCCATGGCTCGATAAGTCACCAGTGAAATCGATTCGCTATCGCCCACAGTTCCATAAATATATTTATGGCGTGTTTGTGGTGAGCTTTGTGATCTTGGGTTACTTGGGTATTGAGCCACCATCACCAGTATTTGAAAAGATTTCTCAGGTATGCACTATTTATTATCTGGGCTTCTTCTTGGCAATGCCGTTCTGGAGCAAGCTTGGTACATTCAAGCCAGTTCCAACTCGCGTTACTTTTGAATCCCATTAATTCAGACACCAAAGAGAAACTAGGAACTAGCATGAAACGAATTCTGCAAACTTTGATGGGCGTCTGCCAAGCAACAGTATTGGTAGCTGCCCTCGGCTTTGGTGCTGCGGCTAATGCAAGCGAAGGCGGCTTCCCTTTGGACAAGGCACCAGACCGCGTTAGTAGCAATGCCTCCTTACAAAACGGCGCCAAAATATTTGTGAACTATTGCTTGAACTGTCATTCTGCTACAAGCATGCGTTACAACCGTTTGCGCGACATTGGTTTAACTGATGAGCAAATCAAGCAAAACTTATTGTTCAGTGGTGAAAAAGTTGGTGACATGATGAATGTGGCCATCTCACCGAAAGATGCCAAGGCATGGTTCGGTGCAATGCCTCCTGATTTGTCTGTGATTGCTCGTGCCAAAGGTGTTGATTATTTGTACACCTATTTGCGTACTTTTTACAAAGACGACACGAAGATCACTGGTTGGAACAACATGGCCTATCCTGCAGTGGCAATGCCACACGTGATGTGGGAATTGCAAGGTGTTCGCACGGCCAAGTTTGTTGATGAAAAAGATCCGCACGATGCCACGAAGACTGTTCACGTTTTCAAAGGCTTTGAGCAAGTGACTCCTGGTAAGTTAAAGCCACAAGAGTTTGATGATGCAATGGCTGATTTGGTAGCTTATCTTCAATGGATGGGTGAGCCTGCACAGTTGGATCGTAAACGTTTAGGCGTTTGGGTTTTGATGTTCTTGGCAGTATTTACAGTATTGGCTTGGGGTTTGAATAAGTCTTACTGGAAAGACATCCGCTAAAAAAATAATTAGGAGATTGACCCATGATGGTTTTGTATTCGGGCACTAACTGCCCGTTCTCGCAGCGTTGTCGTTTGGTTTTGTTTGAGAAGGGCATGGATTTTGAAATCCGTGACGTCGATTTATTTAATAAACCAGAAGACATCTCTGTGATGAACCCTTATGGTCAAGTACCTATTTTGGTTGAACGTGATTTGATTCTTTATGAGTCAAACATCATCAATGAGTACATCGACGAGCGTTTCCCACATCCACAGTTGATGCCGCCTGATCCAGTGGCGCGCGCACGTGCACGTTTGTTCTTGTTCAATTTTGAAAAAGAATTATTCATTCATGTATCAACCTTGGAAAATGAAAAAGGCAAGGCTGCAGAAAAGAATCATGAAAAAGCTCGTTTAGCGATTCGTGATCGTTTGACACAGTTGGCACCAATTTTCATTAAGAATAAATACATGTTGGGTGATGACTTCTCAATGCTAGACGTGGCGATTGCGCCATTGTTGTGGCGTTTAGAGCATTACGGCATTGATCTATCTCGCAATGCTGCACCATTGATGAAATACGCAGAGCGTATTTTCAGCCGTCCTGCATACATCGAAGCGTTGACACCTTCTGAGAAAGTGATGCGTCGCTAATTAGGTGACTAATTAGCCATCACTGCTCAATGGATTTTATGAGCGCTGTTCCAAGCAACAAACCCTATCTGATCCGCGCACTGCACCAGTGGTGTGTGGATCATGGTTTTACCCCGTATATTGCGGTCTTCGTGACAGAAGATGTGCAAGTTCCGATGGATTATGTGAAAGACAATGAAATTGTTTTAAACATCAGCCCTGATGCTTGTCAGCAGTTGTCTTTGGACAATGATTGGATTTCATTCAAGGCTCGCTTTGCTGGTGTACCTCGAGATATCAATGTGCCCATGTCGAATGTGATGGCGATATATGCCAAAGAAAATGGCCAGGGCATGTCTTTCCCGGTTGAAAAAATAACTCCACCAGAGCCTACGGAAGACAAAAATACACCGATTTCTAAAGGAAGACCTAGCCTAAAGCTGGTGAAATAAGTTAGAATAATGGGCTTAGCAGCAAACAAAACAGTAGTAAAAGCAAGAGCAGTAATGCTGTAGTAAAGCCAGCAACATCAATGCAGGCCCCCTTAGTTAAATGGTATAACACTTGACTTGTAATCATGGATTGGCAGTTCGATTCTGTCAGGGGGCACCAAAAATCCTCAAGTAATTCAATGACTGTTTCTCGCAATGTGAGAAATTCTCCATTTTTGTCGCAATGCAACAAAAATACCTTGAATTGTCATATTTATTCCCTAAAATAGAGTTTGTGCAGTGCAATATATGCGCTGCAAAATAATTAACTAACCTATTTGGAGTAAACATGAACCAAGATCAAATCACAGCAAAAATGGCAGAAATCCAAGGCGAGAGCTTGAACACAGCATTCGCATTGAGCACAAAAGCAATTGAGCGCGCTCAAGAATTGGCTGACTTGAACTTCTCAGCAACTAAAGCAGTGATCGTTGAAGCTCAAGACGGTTTAGAGCAAGCTTTGACAGTTAAAGATCCACAAGCTTTCGTTTCATATGTACAAAGCGACGCATTGGCACCTTTGGGTAACAAGCTAGCTGCTCATCAGCGCGCTGTAGCGAAGATTGTTCGCGACGGTCAAGTTGAGTTGGCAGAAGTTGCTGAAGCTCAATTAGAGCAGTTCCAAGAAGGCGTACAAAACTGGGTAAACACTTTTGCTGCTAACGCACCAGCTGGTTCAGATGTATTTGTTAATGCATTGAAAACTTCTGTTGGTTCAGCAATCCAAGGTTTCGAGCAATTCCAAGCTGCTGCTAAAGAAGCTGCTGCTGTTGCTGAAGCAAATGCAGAGCAAGCTGTTGAAGCAATTCAAGGTTTTGCTAAGCAAGCTAAATCAGCTGCTGCTAAGCCAGCAACACGTGCTTCAGCTGCTAAGAAGCCAGCTGCTCGTCGCGGTCGTAAGTAATTCACGACAGAGCCAGTTCGCAAGGACTGGTTCAAAGCTCTGAGAGGAGCGTAGTCACAAAAAACCCGCATTCATCATGTGGGTTTTTTTATTGAACTTTTTTATCAATGACAATAGAAAAAGAATTAAGACCGAGAATTAAATTAAGTATTTAACTTGTGATGACTCATTCATCATCAGCCACATCGGTTAACTTGGAAGGTAGTGATTTATTTGGTTTAACACCCAATTTTTTTACGTTCTCAGCCGTGCGTATCAAATTACCACGACCAGTTTTTAATTTGCCAACAGCATCTGAGTAACTGATTTGAGCTTGTTCTAAACGTTGACCAACTTTATCCAAGTCTTCAACAAAACCAACAAACTTGTCATAAAGAGACGCACACTGACGCGCGATTTCTTGAGCATTGCGGTTCTGGTGTTCTTGGCGCCATAGATGAGCCACGGTTCTGACGGTTGCCAATAAAGTACTTGGGCAAACAATCACGATGTTCTTTTTAAGAGCTTCTTGGTAAATATCAGGCGCATGGCGCATTGCTGCCAAGAAGGCTGGCTCAATCGGAATGAACATCAAAACAAAATCAATTGAGCCAACACCATAAAGGTCTTGGTAGTTCTTAGCTGATAAGCCTTGAATGTGCTGTTTGATTGATAGGACATGGCTGTTAAGTTCGGCGGTCTTGATTGAGTCTTCATCCGCCTGAATGTAACGCGTGTAAGCCGTGATAGAAACTTTACTGTCGATCACCAAGTGTTTGGCCTCGGGCAAGCGGATGACCACGTCTGGTTGAAGTCTAGAACCATCACTGATGGTTTGTGTGTCTTGAACTAAGTATTCCTCACCTTTGCGTAATCCTGAGTTTTCTAGGATGGTTTCTAAAACTAATTCACCCCAATCACCTTGGGTTTTGGATTCGCCTTTGAGAGCATTGGTCAATGCTCGAGTTTCATCTGTCATGCGCAGGTTCAGGCCTGCTAGCTTTTCAACTTCTTGTTTTAAGGCAAAACGCTCACGAGCTTCAGATTGATAGGTCTCGTCGACTTGTTTGCGAAAGTCGGTGAGTTTTTCTTGAAGTGGCTTTAAAAGAGTATCAAGATTTTGCTGGTTTTGTTCGGCAAAACGCTTGGACTTTTCTTCCAGGATTTCATTAGCAAGATTTTTAAACTGATCAGAAAGAACAGTTTTTGCCTCTTGAGCCGTTTGTTGAAGCGTGGCTAATTTGTCAGCGCTTTGACGACGTTCAGCTGCTAATTCAGTTTCTGCTCTGACCCTCGCTTGGCTTTGTTGCCAAGCGTAGTAAAGACTGAATAGAGCGATGAAACAAAAAAGAGCCAGTAAGAGAAAAGCGATAGTTGTGTCCATATCGCTATGCTAAACCAATGCTAGCTCTCTATGAGAGCTAGTCTATAAATAATTGCAATTCTCAAGCTTTGAGCAATTGTTGCAATTCACCGCTTTGGTACATTTCAGTCATGATGTCTGAGCCACCGATGAACTCGCCTTTGACATAGAGCTGTGGAATAGTTGGCCAGTTAGCATATTCTTTGATGCCTTGGCGAATATCCTGATCTTCTAAAACGTTCACTGTGTATGGCTTATCAACGCCACAGGCTTGCAAAATTTGGATGGCTCTGCCTGAGAAGCCGCATTGTGGAAATTGAGCATTGCCCTTCATGAATAAAACAACTGGGTTGCTTTCAACGATTTCTTTGATTTGTGCTTGTGTGTCCATGATGCTTCCTTATGTAGATGTCTTATTTTAGCGAAGCTTAACAGACGCTGCTCGATTAGCAGATGCTGCGCGCCAAATACCCGCAAGATCCTGGTGGGCTTTGATGTTGATGAAGTTTTGTTCCTGCAATAGCTGACAAACTTCTTTGGATTGATCAAAGCCATGTTCGACCAAGATCAATCCATCATTATTTAAAAAAGTGGCAGCTTCTTTAAAGATTGTTCGGTATGCATTTAAGCCATCATGCTGATCTGTGAGAGCGGATGACGGCTCAAAGCGCAAATCGCCCTGGCTGAGATGAATGTCATCATGACGAATATAGGGAGGATTACTCACAATCACATCAAATAAGCGCTCTTCATCTGGTAGAAATTTATTTAAATCATCAAACCAATGGGATTGAATGAACTTCACTGAGTTGAGATTTAAAAGATGAGCATTTTCTTGGGCAATCTTGAGTGCTTCGGCACTCACATCAACACAAGTGACTTGTGCATTGGGTAGGTTCTTGGCCAAGGCCAAACCAATCGCGCCACTGCCTGTGCCCAAATCTAAAATCTTTGGAAGCTTCTTCCCTGAGGCTTGAACATGATCAATCACCAGTTCAACCAAGAGTTCTGTTTCTGGTCGTGGGATTAAAACGCCAGGAGCAACTTTAAGTTCAATATTGAAAAATTCTTTTTTACCAATCAAATAAGCAACCGGATGACCTTCGGCACGTTGCTGTTCTAATGCCGCCCATTCTTCGAGCAAGGCCTTGGGTAATGCATCGCTATCGCGGCTGATCAGTGCAGACTTTGGCCAATTCAAATGCTTGTAGATTAGATGAGCCAATAAAGCTTTGGCATCGACTTTGTCCAAAGTGCTTTTTTTAAGCAGTTCTTGAATGGTTGACACTTTAAATATCGCCCAAGCTGGCCAATAACTCAGCTTGGTGTTCTGCGGACAGGGCGTTCAATAGATCTTGAATATCACCATCCATCATGGCATCAATCTTATAAAGAGTGAGGTTGATGCGATGGTCAGTGATGCGTCCTTGAGGGAAGTTATAGGTGCGGATACGATCACTGCGATCACCGGAACCAACCAAGCTCTTACGAGTTTCTGCTTCTTTATCGTGAGCAGCACGACGCTTGGCATCCATGATTCTTGAAACAAGGACTTTCATGGCTTGATCTTTGTTGCGGTGTTGACTGCGATCGTCTTGGCATTCCACCACAGTGCCTGTGGGGATATGAGTGATGCGCACTGCAGAATCTGTTTTATTGATGTGTTGACCACCCGCGCCAGAGGCCCTGAATGTATCAATGCGTAAATCAGCAGGATTGATTTCAATATCACTGATCTCATCTGCCTCTGGCATCACAGCCACGGTGCACGCTGATGTGTGGATACGTCCCTGAGTTTCTGTTTGTGGCACGCGTTGCACACGGTGACCACCTGATTCAAATTTCAGCTTTGAATAAGCGCCCTGACCAACAATTCGCAAAATAACTTCTTTGTAACCACCCAAGTCTGATTCTGAAGCGCTCACTACTTCGACTTGCCAGCGCTGTCTTTCGGCAAAGCGTGTGTACATCCTGAATAAGTCAGCGGCAAACAAGGCGCTTTCATCACCACCGGTGCCCGCACGAATTTCCAAAAAGATATTTTTGTCATCATTGGGGTCTTTGGGTAATAGCAGGCGCTGTAAATCTGCTTGCATGGTTTCCATGCGTTCTTTGGCAGATTTAATTTCTTCTTCTGCAAACTCTTTCATTTCAGGATCAGCTTGCATTGCTAGTGCAGCTTGCTCATCAGCCTCTGCCTGGAGGAATAACTGAAATTGTTCGACAACAGGGGATATCTCCGCATGCTCACGATTGAGTTTGCGGTACTGATCCATGTCCTTGGTGATTTCTTCCTGGACTAGCAATGAATTGAGTTCTGCGAGCCTGGCATCTAACTGCTCAAGCTTCGCTTTCATACTTGGTTTCATCTATTGATTGGAGTTATTTGACCGGAATAAACCCGGTAAGATTTTCATGAGTGCTTCACGCTCTTCACCTTGTGCATGTTGCAAGGCATGCAAAGAGCCGTGTAAAAATTTATTGGTGAGGCCTTGGGCTAGAAGATCCAATACCACTTGTGGGTCTTCACCTTTGGCGAGCAGTTTGCGTGCACGCTCAAGCTCGATGGAGCTCAAATCTTCACCACGTTGGCGCAAATCTTGAATCAATGGCACGGTGCCTCTGGTTTCTAACCAGTGCATGAAATGCGATACGCGGGTTTCAATGATGGCTTCAGCTTGACCCACGGCTGCTTGACGAGAGTCTGAACCAGCTTGAACAATGTCACTCAAATCATCAACGGTATAAAGATACACATCGTTTAATTTGCCTACCGCAGCTTCAATGTCACGAGGCACTGCCAAGTCGACCATCACCACTGGGCGATGACGACGTTGTTTGACGGCACTCTCAACCATGCCCAAGCCAATGATTGGTAGTGTGCTGGCAGTGCATGAAACAACAATGTCAAAGTCATGCAAGCGTGTGGGTAAATCAGAGAGACGCAAAGATTCTGTTGCCAAGCCTTGTTCTGATAACTGATCAGCCAGTTCTTGACCGCGCTCTAGGGTTCGATTCGCAACAGCCATTAATTTTGGTTTGCGCGCCGCAAAATGTGTGGCACACAAATTGATCATCTCACCAGCGCCGATGAATAAAACTTTTTGATCAGAAACACTTTCAAAAATTCTTTCAGATAAGCGCACTGCAGCGGCTGCCATTGAAATAGAGTGAGCTCCGATTTCAGTGGTGCCACGAACTTCTTTGGCCACCTGAAAAGTTTTTTGAAAAAGTTGGTTGAGGTAAGTGCCTAAGGAGCCTGCTTCATCAGCAGAGCGCACAGCATCTTTTAGCTGACCCAGAATTTGAGTTTCGCCAACCACCATTGAATCTAAACCGCAGGCCACTCTGAACGCATGACGCACAGCTTGTGATTGTGGCAAGACATAAACGTGAGGCATTAATTCTTGATGATCGATGCCTCGAGATTTGGCCAGCCAATCTATCGCACTTTTCTTTAATAAAGAAGATTGCTGATCAGCATGCTCGTCATTGGCTGCACAATACAATTCTGTTCTGTTGCAGGTCGACAAAATCGTTGCTTCTGGCAAATGTGTTTCAGATACACTGGCCAAATGATCTTTCAGATGATGCAAGGCAGGCTGAATCATCTCAGGTGTGAATGCCACCTGTTCCCGGACCTGGATAGGTGCGGTGTGATGATTAATGCCCAATGTCAAAATCTGCATAATGAAATTATAAGTTTTTCATGGAGTTAGGATGAGTTTTCTAGCATTTTTAGTGTTTGGCGGATTGGTTGGGTTTATCAGCGCCTACTTTCACCCAAAAAAACTGAGTAAAAACACATCCTTATTTAAGAAATACGGCTGGGCCGTATTAATTGGCGTGGCTTCATCGGCGATGGCATCGATTTTGGGCCAAAGCTTGAAATTCTTTCAATCTGGTCAAGTTTTAGAGTGGTTATCCGCAATGGTTTTTGCGATTTTCTGCGTTTTTTTGTTCAAATTAGGTCAAAAATGAGCAAAAAATGGCAAAAAACAGGCAAAAATGAAAAAACCTGAAATTCCATTGATTTTTGCTTATTTAAGCAAATAGATATAAAAAGGGCTCAAATTTGAGCCCTTTTTGATGGATGTTGGCTTTTTAGACTTCAGTTTGAACTTAATCAGACCTCAATTAGACATTGAAGAGGAAGTTCAGAACATCGCCGTCTTTGACAACATACTCTTTACCCTCGGCGCGCATCTTGCCAGCCTCTTTTGCACCGGTTTCACCCTTGAAGCTGATGTAGTCGTCAAAAGCAATCGTTTGCGCACGAATAAAGCCACGTTCAAAGTCTGTATGAATCACGCCCGCTGCTTGAGGGGCTGTGTCACCAATGCGAATGGTCCAAGCTCGAACTTCTTTAACGCCAGCGGTGAAATAAGTTTGTAAACCAAGCAAGTTAAAGCCAGCTCTGATCACACGATCAAGACCTGGTTCATCCATGCCCATATCACTTAAGAATTCTTTTTTATCCGCATCGTCTAGCTCTGCAATCTCCGCCTCAATGGCTGCGCATACAGCCACCACAGGGGCTTTTTCAATAGCAGCATGAGCCTTGACCGCATCAAGGTGAGGATTGTTCTCAAAGCCATCTTCTTTGACGTTAGCAACGTACATCACTGGTTTGGCAGTGATGAGACAGAAGGGCTTTAAGAGCGCTAATTCTTCTTCGCTCAGACCCATGGCACGCACGGGTTTGGCTTCATTGAGTTGGGCTTGTACTTTCGCCAATAAAGGAGCCAAAGCATTGGCTTCTTTGTCATTGCCTGATTTGGCTGCTTTTGAATAACGGGCATAGGCTTTATCAACTGTGCCCAAGTCAGCCAGCGCTAACTCAGTATCAATCACGCCAATGTCTGAGATTGGGTCGACCTTGCCGGCCACGTGGATCACGTTGCCGTCTTCAAAACAGCGAACCACATGGGTGATGGCATCGGTTTCTCGAATATTGGCCAAGAACTGGTTGCCCAAGCCCTCGCCTTTCGAGGCACCAGCCACCAAGCCAGCAATGTCCACGAATTCAACCACGGCGGGCAGAATGCGTTCAGGTTTAACAATTTCCGCTAATTGAGCCAAGCGAGGGTCTGGAACCTCGACCACACCGACATTGGGCTCAATGGTGCAAAAAGGATAGTTCTCCGCTGCGATACCAGCTTTGGTAAGCGCATTAAATAGAGTTGATTTGCCGACGTTAGGCAGGCCGACGATGCCACATTTTAAAGACATAGGGCGTTATTATTCCATGTATGAAGACTTATGACCTTATTATCGTCGGAGCAGGCATTGCTGGGAAGGCAACTTCTTTGCGTTTAGCGCAATTGGGTTTGAAGATTTTGCATCTAGCACCAAGCTTTGATGTTGGGTATCAGAGTCATGATTCCGCAGTCTGGGATAGTCGCATTTACGCTTTATCTGCCAGCAGTAAAAATTTATTAGAACAATTGCATGTTTGGCCAGCTTTAGATGCATCACGCATTCAGGTGGTGAGCGATATGCGTGTCTTTGGTGACAGCGGCCATGCTGATGATGAAATTCATTTTTCTGCATTCAGCGCCACGGTGCCTCAACTCTCTTGGATTGTTGAATCTGGTCACATTGAAAAAACTTTGGATGTGGCGATTCAGTTTCAAGGTTTGATTGAGCGCATCACGGATAAAGTGATTGATGTTGTTTCAAGTAATGACAGCGTCACAGTCACAACTGAGTCTGGTTTAAATGTTTGCGCCAAACTTCTCTTGGCGGCCGATGGTGCCAATTCATTCGTGAGAGAAAAGCTTCAAATTGAGACCACTCAGAATGCTTATGATCAAACAGCGGTTGTGGCTAACTTTCAGGCTGAGAAACATCATCAAGGCACAGCGTGTCAGTGGTTCTTACCAGGCGGTGAAATTTTGGCCTTGTTACCTTTGCCAGATAAAAAACTTTCAATGGTTTGGTCAGCTTCAACAGAGCATGCGGAGCGATTAAAAAAACTCAGCCCTGAATCATTATGTTCAGAGGTGATGAGAGCTGCTCAAGGTCAGGTTGTGCAAAGAACTGGTCAGTTGCAACTGTTGACAGCTCAGCAAGGATTTCCATTAAGACGCATGAAGGCCAAGCGCATGATTGCCCCAGATACAAGGCCACGCATTGTGCTCATCGGGGATGCTGCGCATGTGATGCATCCATTAGCAGGTCAAGGTCTTAACTTGGGCTTGAGGGACGTGGCAAGTCTGGCTGATACTTTAGATAATAAAGAGGCATTCAGAGCTTTTGATGATCCTGTATTGTTAAGAAGGTTCGAGCGTGCACGACATGGTGATACTGATGCCTTGCTGTTCACCACCGATCGTTTGCAAAAACTATTTGCTCACGAAGCAGGGCATGTGAAAACCATCAGAAATTTAGGTATGAAGCTGGTCAATCGCAGTCATTTTTTAAAAAGACAATTGATCAAGCAGGCTTTGGCTTGATCAACACTCTGTCAATTGAATGTATTGGAAAACTTATGAAATTATTTAAAACAATTCATCTTGTTTGCGCCATGGGCGCCGCTTCAATGTTATTGAGTTTTTCGGTGGCTGCTCAAGGCAACCCTGAGGCGAGGATCAAAGCCGAGATGCAAAAGCAATTGGGGGAGCGTGCCAAGGTAGATACAGTTCGCACAACTCCAATGGCTGGTTTGTATGAAGTGACGATTGGTAGCGATATTGTGTATACAGATGCCAGTGCACGTTATTTGATTCAGGGAGAAGTGGTTGATTTAAAAACCGGCACAAATCTCACTGAGCAACGCAGCAATGATTTAAATCGCATCCGTTGGGCAGATTTACCTTTGAACGATGCCATCAAAGTGGTGCGAGGCAAGGGCACTCGTCAAGTGGCAGTGTTTGCAGATCCTAATTGCGGCTTTTGCAAGCGCTTAGAGAAAGGTTTTCAGCAGTTAGACAATGTGACGATTTACACATTCTTGGTGCCTATGTTGTCTGCTGACTCGCTCACAAAGTCTCAGCAAATATGGTGTTCATCAGACAAGGTCAAAGCTTGGAATGATTGGATGCTCAATAATCAAACTCCGACAGGTAAGGGTGATTGCGGTAATCCATTAGAACGCAACACGGCTCTAGCAAGAAAATTGGGCGTGACTGGAACGCCAGCCATGTTCTTTACCGATGGCTCACGTTTGAATGGCGCAGTGCCCATCGCGCAAATTGAGAAAAAATTAAAGTGATTGAAGTCAATGCCAAAAGCTAGCAAGAACCAGAAGAGCGCAGTTGTAAAAAAGCCATCTAATCCAGCCATCAGGTATGTGATTGGCTGTGATGATTGGCGCGCTCATCGCTTTGATGTTGTGATGAAAATCCCTGGCGAAATTGTTAGTCAAGGAACTCTTCAGTTGCAATTGCCGGCTTGGATTCCGGGCAGTTACATGATTCGAGATTTTTCAAAACATCTTGAATCAATCACTGCAGCTGAAATAGTTTCTACAAAATCCACCAAATCAACTAAGCCAGTCAAATTTATCAAAATTGACAGCCACACATGGCAATTGAATGCGAAGCATGATGTTGAGGTGAAGTATCAGGTGTATGCCTTTGATACTTCTGTGAGAGCAGCCTATCTAGATCAAGAGCGAGCATTTTTTAATGCCAGCAGTTTATGTTTACAAGTATTGGGCTTTGGCGACCTTAGCTGTGAACTGGAATTGCTCAAGCCAAAAGACCCAGCCTTGAATACCACTTGGTCAGTGCAAACCACTTTGCCTGTCAAAGAAAAGAATCAAATCAAAGAAAATAAGCAAGCAGGCTTTGGCGTGTATCAAGCTGAAAGTTACGATGCATTGATTGATCACCCAGTGGCCATGGGTGAGTTTCAGGTAATTGAGTGGCAAGCGCATGGCACACCTCACCGCATGGTGATTCAGGGATTGTTGGATGCCGTGGATGAGCGGCAATTGAGCAAAGACCTAAAAGCAATTTGTGAAGCTCACATCAGTTTTTTTGAACCAGAAAAACCGCGCGCTCCTTTTAAAGAATACTGCTTCATCGTCAACGCTGTAGGTGATGGTTATGGTGGCTTAGAGCATCGCAACAGCACGGTTTTGTTGTGTAAGCGTGCAGACCTTCCTTATCCTGGGCAAAATTTAAAGAAGCATGAAGCTTATGAAGATTTCCTTGGCTTGTGTAGTCACGAATATTTCCATTCGTGGATGGTTAAGCGCGTAAAGCCTATGGCGTTTGATCCTTATGTGTTGGATCAAAAAAATCACACACGCCTACTTTGGTTGTTTGAAGGCTTCACGAGTTACTACGATGATCTGCAATTATTTAGAAGCCAAAGAATCAATTTGGAGTCTTACGTTAAGCGCCTTGAAAAAACTTGGAACATGGTGTTGCGTGGGCCAGGTAGACACAAACAAAGTTTGTCAGAGAGTTCATTTGATGCTTGGACCAAGTATTACCAAATGGATGAGAACACCCCCAATGCGGTGGTGAGTTATTACGCTAAAGGATCTTTGTTAGCACTGGCCCTTGATTTGAGGATTCGTGAACACACCAAGCAAAAGCAATCTTTGGATGATGTGATGCGACATTTGTGGCAGATGTATCAGCTAACTGAGACAGGTATGGCTGAAGATGACTTTGATCGTGCCATTGAGTTTGTGATTGGTTCTGGTTTCAAAGGTATCTGGCAACAAATCAAGCGTGATCATATTGATGGCGTTGAAGATTTTCCTTTTGAGACTTTATTGCCAAAAGTGGGAGTCAAAGTTGAGCTGAAGAAAACCCTGGCCACTGAAAGTGCTGAAGTTGCGAAGCAACTATTGGGCATACGAACAACTGTGAATAATGGTTGGGTCAAACTGAGCCATGTCTTGGATGGAGGTTTGGCTCAAGAAGCGGGTCTGTCAGCGGGTGATTATTTGGCATCGATCAATGGCGAGCGTGTCACACCTGGGCGCTTAGAGGAACTGCTCTTGCCATTGATTCAAAAATTATGTCGAGGTCAAGTGGCTAAAGTTTTGGTTTATCGCCATGACAAGGAGTTGGCCTTGAATATATGTTCAGTAAAAGCCAAAGAAAGTCTTTTGGCATCCAAGCCTAAGCAATACACTTTATCTGTGTAATGGCTGATTGATTTGCTGATTCACTGATGCCATCATTTTCGATACAAGACTCATTGCCAAGTGATTGGGCAGAATTAATTCAATCCGAGTTGGTGTCTGGTCGCTTTAAGCGTTTAGAGCAAGAGGTATCTCTGATCTATCGTGATCATCCCGAAGATATTGCACCTGCTTTTGAAAATATTTTTCGTGCATTTAAAGAAACCTCGCTTGCCCAAACCAATGTGATTATTCTGGGCCAAGATCCTTATCAAACTCCTGGCTTGGCTCAGGGTTTATCGTTTTCTATCCCGAAAGAAATCAAACCTGGTTGGAAAGCTTTTCCAAGCTCTTTGCGAAATATCAGCAAGGCTTTGGCTTTGGATGGTTATCAAGCTTTGCCGCATGGTGATTTGAGTTCTTGGGCTTCGCAAGGCGTTCTTTTGTTGAATGCCACTTTGACGGTTCAATTGAACGTGGCGGGTTCTCATGCACAGATGGGCTGGCAAGAACTAACCGATGTGCTTCTGTATCAATTGGCCAAGAAAAAATCCTTGATTTGGATGTTGTGGGGTGCGCACGCACAAAAGAAGCAAGCATTGATTGAGCAAGCCAGCCAGGATTCTGGCATTGCGCAAGACATCTTAACTGCTTCACACCCATCTGGATTAAGTGTGTATAAAACCAAGGAACCTTTTATTTATCCTGGTGATCAGCAGTCCTGCGGCCACTTTAGCAAAGCGAATGAGCTTTTGATTAAAAGAGGACTGAAGCCTATTGTTTGGTCAGGCCTGAGTATTTAGTTTGTTTTCAGTCTTTAAACAATGCTGCCAAAGCTGCACCTGGATCATCTTGGCGCATGAATGCTTCGCCAACTAAAAATGCATCCACTTTTGCTGCACGCATCAAAGCAACATCTTCTTTGGTGAGGATGCCGCTTTCTGTGACCACACGTTTTGTTGCAGGAATTTCTTTCAGTAAAGAAAGGGTCGTGTTTAAGCTGACTTCAAAAGTGCGCAAATTGCGATTATTAATTCCAAGCAATGGAGTTTTAAGTACCAAAGCACGCTCTAGTTCATAGGCATCATGAACCTCGACCAACACATCCATTTGTAGTTCATGAGCAATAGTTTCAAAGTCTTTCATCTGCGCATCATCTAAAGCGGCAGCAATCAATAGAATGGCATCAGCACCCATGGCACGTGCTTCATAGACTTGATAAGGGTCAACCAAGAAGTCTTTGCGCAACACCGGGATGCTGCAAGCATGACGTGCTTCACGCAAGTATTGAGCAGATCCTTGAAAGTATTCTTTATCCGTTAAAACTGATAAACAAGCAGCGCCATTTTTTTCATAGGACTGGGCAATTTGAGCTGGATGAAAGTCTTCTCGAAACACGCCTTTGCTGGGGCTGGCTTTTTTAATTTCTGTGATGACGCCAGCATGACCTTGAGCAATTTTTTCTTCAATACTGGCTGTAAAGCCTCTGGGCTTTAAAGAAGTTTCTTGAATGCTGGCTTCTGCATCAGCTCTGAGCACATGCATTGGTACTTGAGAAGAAGCTTTGGCTACTTCATCAAATTTAGTTGCCAGAATACGTTTCAGAATATCGCTCATAAATACTTTATCGGTGGTGATGTGAGTAGCTTACGCTAGTGTGAGTAAGTTATGCCAATGATTGCGTAGTTTTAATAAATTCTTCTAATTTGGCTTTTGCTTTGCCAGAGGCAATCGATTGTCTGGCAAGTTCTAAGCCATGAGCAATGTCTTTGGCAATGTCAGCTGCATAGAGCGCAGCACCTGCATTCAAGCAAACGATGTCTTGCGCAGGGCCTGGCTCGTTGGCTAAAACACCCAAAAGAATTTTTTTAGATTCTGCTGCATCCGCTACTTTGAATGTGTTGGTTTTGCAAACGGTCAAACCAAAGTCTTGGGGTTTGATTTCATATTCTTTGATCTGACCATCTTTGAGCTCGCCAATCATGGTCGGGGCTTCTAAAGATATTTCATCTAAACCATCTTTGCCATAAACCACCAAGGCGTGTTTCATGCCCAATTGTTGTAGAACTCTGATTTGCACGCCCACCAAATCTGGATGAAAAACGCCCATCAACATGTGTGCTGCATTGGCTGGATTGGTGAGAGGTCCCAAAATATTAAAAATAGTTCGCACCCCCATTTCTTTGCGAACAGGGGCGACATTTTTCATGGCTGGGTGATGATTAGGGGCAAACATAAAACCAATGCCACAGCTATTCAATGATTGAGCCACTTGGGGGGCTTGCAATGTGATTTGTACGCCCAGTGCTTCAAGCACATCAGCCGCACCTGATTTGCTGCTGACACTTCGGTTACCATGCTTGGCTACTTTTGCGCCCGCACCAGCGGCAACAAACATGGCAGTGGTAGAGATGTTAAAAGTATGTGCGCCATCACCACCTGTACCAACAATATCCACAAAATGACTGTTGTCAGCCACTGATACCTTGGTCGCGAACTCGCGCATCACCATGGCCGCGGCCGTGATTTCACCAATCGTTTCTTTCTTTGTGCGCAAACCCGTCAAGATCGCAGCAGTGAGCATTGGGGATAACTCGCCAGACATGATCGAGCGCATGATGTGCATCATGTCATCGTGTTTGATTTCTTGATGCTCAATGCAGCTCAGTAATGCTTCTTGTGGGGTAATGGCCATATATTTAATTCGATCAGATTGTTTAGGCGATTGTGTAGGAGATTGTTAGCTGACTATTGCTTTTGTGGTTTTAAGAAAGTTATTCAATAACTCATGACCATATTCAGACAGAATAGATTCTGGATGGAATTGAACACCTTCTACGGCAAATTTCTTATGACGCACACCCATGATTTCGCCATCATCGGTCCATGCAGTGATTTCTAAATCAGCTGGCAAGCTTTCTTTTTCGATCGCCAATGAGTGGTAACGCGTCACTGTGAAATCTTTAGGTAAATCTTTGAAGACACCTGTTTGATGTGTGTGAACTGTGTCTGTTTTGCCGTGCATCACTCGTTTTGCTCGAATCACTTTGCCACCAAAGGCTTCACCAATTGCTTGATGGCCTAAGCACACGCCCAAGAGTGGCACCTTGCCAGCAAAGTGTTGCAGGGCTGCCACCGAAATACCCGCTTCTTTTGGGCTGCATGGGCCTGGAGAAATGCAAATGTGATCAGGCTTGAGAGCTTCAATTTCAGCAATGGTGATTTCGTCATTACGAAACACGCGCACTTCTGCACCTAATTCACCAAAGTATTGAACCAGGTTATAGGTGAAGGAGTCGTAGTTATCAATCATGATCAGCATGAAGACCTCCTTGAACCATTTCTACTGCGCGCAATACGGCACGTGCTTTTGCTTCGGTTTCTTTCCATTCTGATTCTGGATCAGAGTCAGCCACCACGCCGGCACCTGCTTGAGCGTGGACCATGCCATCTTTGATGACTCCCGTGCGAATCACAATCGCCACATCCATGTCGCCTGAGAAAGACAGGTAGCCAGCTGCACCGCCATAAACGCCGCGCTTGACGATTTCCATTTCATCGATGATTTCCATCGCACGAATTTTTGGCGCGCCTGACAATGTACCGGCAGGGAATGTGGCCTTTAAGACATCCATATTGCTAGCGTCATTCAATAACTCGCCTTCAACAGAGCTCACGATGTGTTGAACATGAGAGTACTTTTCAATCACCATGCGATCCGTGACTTTCACGGTGCCATTTTTAGCAATTCTGCCGACATCGTTACGAGCCAAATCGATGAGCATCACGTGTTCAGCAATTTCTTTTGGATCTGCCAAAAGTTCTTTAGCTAATTGAGCATCTTGCTCTGGATTGGCTCCGCGCGGTCTGGTGCCTGCAATTGGGCGAACAATCACAAAACGTTTTTCTTGGCCATCAATTTGTCTCTTTTCTTGACGAACGAGAATCTCTGGAGAAGATCCAACGATCTGGTGATCACCAAAATCATACAAATACATATAAGGCGATGGATTCAAAGAGCGCAAGGCGCGGTACAAAGATAAAGGTGAGTCACTGAATGGCTGACTGATTCTTTGGCCAATCACGACTTGCATGCAGTCCCCAGCCAAAATGTATTCTTTGGTGCGTTTCACTGCATCCATGAAATCTTCTTTACCAAAGCGACGGATCGCTTCTGTTTTTGCAGAAGCACCATTGCTTGGTTTTTTAACCGGCGCATCAAGGCTGGCGAGTAATTCTTTTAATCTCTTCTCGGCAGTGTCATACGACGCCGGCTCTTGTGGATTGGCGTACACAATCAGGTACAACTTGCCTGCCAAGTTATCAATCACAGCCAATTCTTCTGTCAGCATCAACTGAATGTCAGGAGTATTGATTTCATCAGGTAAGGAGTTTTTTGCTAAGCGAGGTTCGATGTAACGAATCGTGTCGTAGCCAAAGTAGCCAGCCAATCCGCCGCAAAATCTAGGCAGTCCATCTTGTAGGAATACTTTGAAGCGCGCATGGTAGCTGGCAATAAAGTCCAGAGGGTTACCGTGATCAGTTTCAACCACCTTGCCATCAGTGATGACTTGGGTGATTGTGTTGATGGGACCACCAGTGACCTTGATGAGAGTTTTGGCTTGTAGACCAATGATGGAGTAACGACCAAAGCGTTCACCACCCACCACGGACTCTAATAAAAATGTATTGCTTGAGCCGTGAGCTTGCGTGAGTTTTAAATACAGAGATAAAGGCGTCTCTAAATCTGCAGAAACCTCAGACACCAATGCCGCACGGTTATAGCCCTGTTTTGCTAGGGCATCGAAGTCTTGTCGTTGCATCAGACTTTTCCTAATTCCTCACGCATCTTGTCGATGATCGCTTTGTAATCAGGTTTGCCAAAAATAGCAGATCCAGCAACAAAAGTATCTGCACCAGCAGCAGCAATTTCACGGATGTTGTCGACTTTCACGCCACCATCCACCTCTAAACGAATCTTGCGACCGGTTTTAGCTTCATAAGCTTGAAGCTTGGCTTTGGTTTCGCGTAATTTGTCTAAGGTGCTAGGAATGAATGATTGACCGCCAAATCCAGGATTGACTGACATCAATAAGACTAAGTCGATCTTATCTAGAACATGATCTAAATGAAACAATGGGGTCGCTGGGTTAAATACCAAACCAGCTTGGCAACCGCTGTCTTTGATCAAGCCCAAAGTTCTATCGACATGAGAGCTGGCTTCTGGGTGAAAGCTGATCATGTTCGCGCCTGCCTTAGCAAAGTCAGGAACGATGCGATCCACGGGCTGCACCATCAAGTGCACATCAATACAGGCAGGCTGGCCGTTTTTAACTGCATGAGAGCGAATAGCCTCACATACCAAAGGGCCAATCGTTAAATTAGGCACGTAATGGTTGTCCATCACATCAAAGTGAATCCAGTCAGCCCCAGCAGCCAAGACATTGCTAACTTCCTCGCCCAGGCGAGCAAAGTCCGCAGACAGAATAGAGGGGGCAATCAGGTATGAATTTGGGGTATTTAAATTAGCCATAGTGTGATTCTATCGTGGACTGGCTTGCAGTAGCGTGTTCTATAGCGGAGAATCATGAATATGGATCAACATCAATTCAGTGTTCAGGTCAAAGTGACCTATTTGCCAGAGGAATCAGATGCCGAAAACCGGCAATTTGCCTTCGCTTACACCATCACCATCAAAAATACGGGTCAGACCCCAGCGCAATTGATTGCAAGGCATTGGATCATCACTGATGGTGATGAGGAAGTCCAAGAGGTCAGGGGTTTGGGGGTGGTTGGTCAGCAGCCTTTGTTGCGACCAGGGGAACAGTTTGAATACACCAGTTGGGCGACTTTACCGACCCCAATGGGCACGATGAGGGGTGATTTTTTCTGTGTCAGCGAAGATGCGCAGTTTTTTCAAACCCCGATTCCAGAATTCGCCTTGGTCATGCCTCGCACACTCCATTAATTGATTTTTAGGGCGTTATTATTTGTCTTTACGGCCCATCATGGTCCAAACCACAATGATCACAAACAACACAAGGGCAACGCCTGCTTCAATCGCAAACAACAACATGGGATATTGGTCAAATAAATCACTCAATCGACAGCTCCTTTTGCTTGACTCTGGTGTTGGTCGTTCACGCATTGATGTAAAGAAGTTTTTATCATACGGACTTTTGATTGCTTTTGCATTGGCATTGATTTCTTGTGCCAGCGCCCCCGAATACAAACCAAAACCTGTGGCAAGAAGTAGTTCTGTCAGTTCAAGTGAGTATTCATCATCTGTTGCTAAATTGATCAATGCTTCATGGAATGATTTGCCTGGTTGGTATGAGGATGATTTAACGGCTGCATGGCCAGCCTGGAAAAGAAGTTGCGAAGGCTTGGTCAGACGAAATCCAAGCGGCTTAGACTGGAAGTCAGTTTGCAATTCTGCCAATCGAGTCAATGGATCAAGTAATCAATCGATTCGTGATTTTTTTGAGTCTCATATGAAAGTCATGGAGATCAGACATCAAGATGGCCCAAGAGCAGGAAGTTCGCAAGGTTTGGTCACTGGTTATTACGAGCCATACTTGAATGGCTCTCGTCAGAGGGGTGGGGTTTATCAAACACCGATTCATCGATACCCAGATGCTTGGAAAAAACGTAAACCACCTGAACTACCGACTCGCGCTGAATTACTCTCAAGTGGTCAATTAAAAGGACAAGAGATTCTTTGGGTCGATGACCCCGTGGCTGCAGCATTCATGCAAGTTCAAGGATCAGGTCGGGTGAGGATGAATGACGGCAAAGTGATTCGTTTGGGTTTTGCTGGCACCAATGATCATAAATTCAAATCCTTCGCACAATGGTTGCTCGATCGCAAAGAAATCAATCATTCAGCTGCCACCATGCAAGGTATCCAAGCATGGTCAAAGAAAAATTCTCCGCAACGAGTTCAAGAAATGCTGAACGCCAATCCGCGTTATGTGTTCTTTAGAGAAATGCCTGTGGTGGCCGATGTGAATGTCGGTCCTATTGGTGCATTGGGTGTTCCCTTGACGGCAGAGCGAAGCATTGCGGTCGACCCCAAAGCGCTTCCTCTGGGGGCGCCTGTTTATTTGGCCAGCACATACCCTCTGAGTGAAAAACCATTGCGTCGTTTGATGATGGCGCAAGATACTGGTAGTGCGATCATTGGAGCGGTGCGAGCGGATTTTTACTGGGGCACTGGTGATCAAGCAGGTGAATATGCTGGCAGAATGAAGCAGCAAGGACGTATGTGGGTATTTTTACCGCGCTAACGTAGTGTTATTTAGGCATTACTATTTGGGTATTACGTTTAAGGCGTTAACTTAAAAAGAGGTTGTTATGAGTGATGAAATGATTTTGACTTCGGTGACAGATCGAGTGGCTTTGATCACTCTTAATCGACCTAAAGCCCTGAATGCTTTGAATGATCAATTGATGGATGAGTTGGGCGCCGCTCTTTTAAAGTTTGATGCAGATGATCAAATCTCTTGCATAGTAATCACTGGCAGTGAAAAAGCTTTTGCTGCAGGTGCGGACATTGGCGGAATGGCCAACTTTAGTTTCAACGATGTGTATCAAGGTGATTACATCACCAAGAATTGGGAAACCATTCGTCGCATTCGTAAACCAGTGATTGCAGCAGTGTCTGGATTTGCTTTGGGTGGTGGTTGTGAATTAGCGATGATGTGCGATTTCATCATTGCCGCAGATAACGCCAAGTTTGGGCAGCCTGAAATTAAATTAGGTATCTTGCCTGGCGCTGGTGGCACACAGCGTTTACCAAAAGCAGTATCAAAAGCAAAAGCCATGGACATGTGTTTGACAGCCCGCATGATGGATGCGCAAGAAGCTGAAAGAGCTGGCTTGGTCTCAAGGGTAGTGCCAGCAGAGCGCTTGATGGAAGAAGCCATGGGTGCAGCAAAGATTATTTCAGAAATGTCTTTGCCAATTGTGATGATGGTGAAAGAAAGTATCAACGCATCTTATGAATCGTCTTTGAGTGAAGGCATTCGTTTTGAACGCCGTATGTTCCATGCAGCATTTGCCACAGAAGATCAAAAAGAAGGCATGAAGGCTTTTTTAGAAAAGCGACCGGCGAAATTCAAGCATCAATAAATCGATGTCATTTAACTTTTCTTGTAAAGACTTCTTTTGAAATCAATCAAGCAACTCGGATTCATTTTCTTAGGCGCTTTATTCCTGAGCTCCTGTGCGACTGTTGATGTCGCACAAAAGAATGTTCCGCCACCAGAAAATGTAGAGAAGTTTTCAATCCTCAATGAGGGTGGTAAGTTGCCTAAAGCATGGCAAATTTGGCGAGTAACTCCGCAGAAGAATAAAACCCAATACACCTTGAAACATTATCAAGGCCGCACAGTGCTCCATGCCAGTGCTGATGTGGCTGCTTCTGGTTTGGTTTTGCCGCTAAAACCAAGACCTGCTGCTCAACAAGTTTTATCTTGGGAGTGGAAAGCCATGAACTTGATTGATGATGCAGACAATCAAGAATCCAGTAAAGATGATGCGCCTTTGAGGATCGTGGTGGCATTTGATGGTGATAAAACAAAATTGCCACTGAAAGATCAAATGGTTTTTGAAATGGCAAAAATCATCAGCGGCCACGACATGCCATACGCTAGTTTGATGTATGTGTGGTCATCCAAGAATCCAGTTGGGACTGTCATTCCAAGCCCCAGAACATCCAGGATCAAGATGATTGTTGTGAACAGTGGTAGCGACCATCTTGGGCAGTGGCAGAAACATCAGCGAGATTTATCAAAAGACTATCAGAAGGCTTTTAACGAGATGCCTGGGAAAGTGATAGGTTTAGGTTTGCTGACTGATTCTGATAACACCAAAACCAAGGTCAATGCCATTTACGGTGACATTGAATTGAAGAAAGTACCAGGAAAATATAAAGGTACTTATTTAGACTCTAAGTAACGCTCTACCAAACGAACCCAGTAAGTGCTACCAAGCGGTAGTAATTGATCATTGAAGTCATAACAAGGGTTGTGGAGCTGGCAGGGCCCAAGGCCATGACCTTGTGAGCGATGATCACCATCACCATTGCCAATGAAGACATAGCAACCAGGCTTTTCTTGAAGCATGAAAGCAAAATCCTCTGCACCCATGGTTGGATCAACTCTTGGGTTCACATGATGTTCACCAACCAAGTCTTTCATCACATCAATCGCAAAAGCAGTTTCTTTTTCATGATTGATTGTTGGGGGATAGTTTCTAGAGAAAGTCACTTCTGCTGAGCAATCAAATGCCTGAGCTGTAGCGCTGGCAATTTGATGCAATCTTGATTCAATCAAATCAAGCACTTCGTGCGTGAATGTTCTGACTGTTCCACCAATCCAAGCACTGTCAGGAATGATGTTGCTAGCATCCCCTGCATGAAACTGAGTGATCGATAGAACTGCTGCATCAACTGGGCGCTTATTGCGCGTGATGATGGCTTGAAGTGAGCCAATGATTTGACTGGCAGCAAATACAGGATCAGCGCTGTTGTGCGGTAAGGCAGCGTGACCACCTTTGCCTTTAACGGTGATCTGAAATTCATTGCTGGAAGCCATCATAGGCCCCGGAGTAACCGCAAAGTCACCCACTGGAATGCCTG
>CALKUJ010000172.1 GCA_937996825.1 uncultured Polynucleobacter sp.
TTGGATCTTCTATCGCAAATCAGCATTCAAAGAGCCTTTAACAAAAATCACGCAATTAGAAAATAAATCAGTTTCGATTGGTTTGCCTGGTAGTGGTACACGTGACCTAGGATTAAAGTTACTAGAGCTCAATCAAATGGACGTGAAGTCTGCAAAGCCAGCTATTCAATTAAAAGAGTTCACGGCTGCACAGAGTCTAAAAGCTTTGCAAGCCAATGAGCTCGATGCGGTGTTATTGGTCAGTGGTCCACAAGCTCCGATTGTTTTGGAATATCTTCGCAGTCCTAACTTAGCGGTGATGAGTTTTGAACAAGCTGATGCGTACACAGTGCGCATGCCGTTCTTGAAAAAAGTCACGGTTCCAAGAGGTGTGATCAATTTGGCTGAAGATCTTCCCAGAAAAGACATTGCCATATTGGCTGCGCCAGCAGCTTTGGTCGTTAATGATGATATTCATCCAGCCTTGATCACGCCCTTGATGAGAGCCATGAACTCAAGTATCAGTCAGTTAGGTCTTTTGCAAAAAGAGAGTGATTATCCCTCTGAGCATGGCTTTGCCTGGCCTCACAACGATGATGCACAACATTACTTAAAAACTGGACCATCTTTTTTACATCGTCATCTGCCATTTTGGAGTGTGGTTTGGGTCGATCGTGCCATGAGGATCATCTTGCCTCTCTTGGCTATCTTGATTCCACTGTTTAATCTCTTGCCAAAATTGATTTCAATGGGTGTTGATGCAAAAACATCGGCGGTCTATAAAAAATTACGTGCTTTGGAGTTTGCGGTTGCTGCAAATCCTAAGAAGCCATGGCAAGAGGAATGGCAGGCTTTGCAAAAACAAGCTTTGGCCATGAGAGTGCCAAAAAAATATGCTGTGCGAGTTTATGAGTTGCGCATGTACATTGAAATGGCTGGAGAGAGATTGGCAAAAGCAACTTGATTGGTCCCGCCAACAGGAATCGAACCTGTGTCTACCGCTTAGGAGGCAGTTGTACTATCCACTGTACTATGGCGAGCTCTTGAATGATCTAGATAGGGCCCAAGCTTACCACTTCAAATCAAGTGCTTGATCAGATCACACCTTTATCTCTGAGTGCTTTCATTTCTGCTGAGCTCATTTGCAGACGCTCTTGCAAGATTTCTTCGGTGTGTTCACCCAGCAAAGGTGGTGGTCGATTTTCAACCACGGGTGTTTCACTCATGCGCATGGGGCTGCGTACCAAATTCACTTTGCCCGCTTTGGGATGAGGCATTTCCATCTTGATGCCTCTAGCAACCACTTGCTCGTTGGCAAAGACTTCCTCAAAGTTATTGATTGGTCCACAAGGCACACCAGCTTGCTCTAATGCATCAATCCATTCTTTTTTGGTTTTCTTGGCCACCATGGCGCTTAAGATCGGAACCAAAGTGTCGCGGTGTCTCACACGCTCTGGATTACTTGCAAAACGTGGATCATCAGCTAACTCTTCTTGTCCACCGGCTTTCACAAAATGGCGGTACTGACCATCATTGCCGCAGGCAACGATGATCCATCCATCTGAGGCCTTAAACGTTTGATAGGGGACAATATTCGGACTGGCATTGCCCCAACTCTTGGGCGCAACACCGCTGGCCAAATAATTACTCGCCACATTGGCCATGGTCGCTACTTGAACATCTAACAATGCCAAGTCAATGTATTGACCCACACCGGTGCGATCACGATGAACAACTGCGGCCAGTATGGCGGAGGTGGCATACATGCCTGTAAAAATATCTGCGATGGCCACGCCAGCTTTTTGAGGGCCGCCACCAGGTAAATCCTCTTTTTCCCCAGTCACGCTCATAAAACCACCCATGCCTTGAACAATAAAGTCATAGCCAGCTCGGTGAGCATAAGGGCCTGTTTGTCCAAAACCAGTGATAGAACAGTAAATTAAATCCGGCTTGATTGCGCTAAGGCTTTGATAATCAAGGCCATATTTCTTTAATTGGCC
>CALKUJ010000173.1 GCA_937996825.1 uncultured Polynucleobacter sp.
TATATGATGCAACTGAGCTTAAGCCCAAAGATGCGTTTGTTGGAATTCGATGTGTTGCTAAAGATCGGCTGCCAGTCATGGGTCCCGTCAAAGGTCACCCAGGCTTGTATGTATTAACTGCCTTGGGTTCTAGAGGGGTCATGTGGTCAGCGCTAGCCTGCCAGATGTATTCTGAACATCTGGCAGAAGAGTTGCGTCACTCAGCTTTTTTTGATGAGCGTTTTTTTGCTGGAGCACGTTTAGCTGGAGCGGGCTTATCAGATGATTTGGCCTCAGCTTTGCTGCCAGCACGTTTTTTGGCAGGCGCTTCAAACTCAAAGCCGATTTTTCCATCTGCTTGACGAGCAAGATAAGCTTTAAACCCTCTGCCAGTTCGCAAAGACTTAAAGTTAGTTAGTAAATCTGTTTTACCTTCACTCAGCAGCTTAGAAACCTGTTCTCGAGAAATTTCTTGCTGTAGAACAACTTTTCCAGTCGAGAAATCACATGACTTGCTTGGACCAACACTGCGTTCGCACAGGTATTTCATGCCATGTTCATAAACTGCACCAGAACATTTAGGACATGCACCCAAAGCAGTTTGACCAGTAAAGTCGACTTCCTCTGTATCGTCATCTTGGCTATTGCCAAAATCAAACTCTAATTTGAAGCCAGCATTTGGGTAATCTTTGTCATCTTCAGGAATAGCCACTAATTTAATAATGGCCGCAAATGGGCGCCCCATTTTGCTTCTAAAGCCCTGAAGAGGCCCAATTTCTTTATTAGCAATTAAAGCTTCAGCTTCATCGTATTCAAAAGCTCTGCCACCTGGTATTTTGCTAATAGAGAAGCCACACTTTTCACAAGCAAATCTTCTATAGTTTTCTTTTACTAACCCACCGCAGTGTGGGCATGGGGTTTGTAGGTCAGCATAATCACCTGGAATCGTGTCGCTGTCATATTCTTTTGCGCGCTTAACGATACGTTGCGTGATTTGAGCAATTTCTTGCATGAATGTGTTGCGATCAATTTGACCTTTTTCCATCAAAGCAAGCTTATGCTCCCAATTGCCAGTTAAGGCTGGCTGAGTGAGCTCTTCAACACCGAGGCCGCGCAAAAGAGTCATCAATTGAAAAGCCTTAGCCGTGGGTATTAATTCCCTAGCTTCTCTCACCATGTATTTTTCAGCCAGTAGACCTTCTATGATGGCCGCTCGAGTTGCGGGTGTACCAAGCCCCTTTTCTGACATCGCTTCACGATAGTCATCATCATCAATTAATTTTCCGGCCCCTTCCATTGCAGAAAGTAGCGTGGCTTCGGTATATCTTGCGGGTGGTTTAGTTTTTAGTGGAACAGGGCTGACGGATTCCGTTTGAACTTTTTCGTTTGGTGCAACGGGAACTAACTCTTTGTCATCTTGTACAGATTTGCCATAAACAGCCAGCCAGCCAGGACTTGTCAAAATTTTGCCGTCTGTTTTAAATAAATGGCCGCTGACTTCAGTGATGCGAGTCGTCACCTTAAATTCTGCTGACGGGAAAAATATTGCCATAAAGCGGCGCACCACTAAGTCATATAACTTTTGCTCTGGTTCAGAGAGATTCTTGGGTGCTTGCAGTGTTGGAATGATGGCAAAGTGATCAGAAATTTTGCTGTTATCAAAAATCTTTTTATTAGGCTTTACCC
>CALKUJ010000174.1 GCA_937996825.1 uncultured Polynucleobacter sp.
GAGTCTTGTATTTTCTTGTGCTAAAATTGCGCACAAACAAAAGTTGCTACAAGGAAATTGGCATTTAAATGTTGTGCGCATCGAAGATGGTGAAGGATTCCTGTTTTACGACAGCGCGGCAGTCGGAAATTTCACATTTGAGCCGACCAAACTTTCTGGTAAGGCAAAGTATACGTATTCGTATTTTGGTCAGTATGACGTTACTGACTCAGTGCAATTTGAGCAAACAAACGTGTCTTTGAGTACAGATGGCATGTATATTCAGATTGCGCGCCCTACAGATACCCTTCAGGCAAAAATTATCATGCTTACCAAAAAGCAACTCACTTTTGAGTATTACGATTTTATACAGTATCGGCTCAAGCGCTTTAGCCTCAGTAAGCAATAGGATTGCTTAGAGAAATCCGAGTTCCAATTTAGCTTCTTCGCTCATCATGTCTTTGTCCCAGGGCGGGTCAAATACGATGTTGACTTTGGCACTCGTTACGCCATCTACGCTAGCCACTTTGTCTTCCACTTCTTTGGGGAGCGATTCTGCGACAGGGCAATTGGGAGACGTAAGGGTCATGTCAATGAAAACATGGTTGTCGGTTTCGACTTTTACTTCGTAAATGAGGCCGAGTTCAAAGATATCGACAGGAATTTCGGGATCGTAAATGGTTTTGAGCATCTCGACGATGCGGTCTTCTAATTCGTTCATTGGGCTAGACTTTGAAGTGCTTCTGTTTTCATGCGTTTGACCATACTTAAAAGGCCATTGGCTCGGGTGGGTGAGAGGTGTTCGGCGAGCCCAATTTGGTTGATAAAGAAAAGTTCAGATTGTAAAATGGCAGCAGGGCTTTCGTTGTTGTAGACCTGGATCAAAAGCCCGATGATTCCTTTGGTGATGATGGCGTCGGAATCTGCGCTAAATTGCATTTTGCCGTCTTTGATTTCGGTGGCCAACCAAACATTGGATTGGCACCCTTCTATGAGGCGGTCTTTGGTTTTGAGTTCGGGAGCGTTCAAGCCTTTCACAGCGCCTTGCCAAGCTGGGGCAGACCATTCGTCTGACGACAACACATGCAAAGCACCCAAGCGCATCGCGTCCACAGCCACTTCCATGCGGCGACGGTCCACGCGGCACAGCACGGGCACGGTGTGGCCGAGTTGGGCAATGAGGGTTTGAACTTCTTGGAGCAGCTCGGCGCTATCGCCCAAGCGAATGACCAACACATGTGCGCGGCGCAAGGCCAGCGTGAGGTCGCCCAAGGTTGAAACAGTTTCCAGACTGATACCTGCGGCATCCAGCTGGGCGCGATCTGCGGCGTCGATTGGACTGAAAGGGTCCAACCACACGGCATGAATTACGTTGACAGAAGAAGCATTCACTTTGAGTACAGTCCGAAATAAAGGTAAGACTGTTATGCAAAGGCCGTGCCAGGTCGTTTTGTAACCTATGTAATTAAATTTATGTGTGTAATCGGCCTGCCAGTGGCAGTTTCTCGACGTTGCGACGAGTTACCGACAGGCTTTTGAGAGGCTTTTTGGGCGTCAGCTTTGGCAGGTTTGGGCGAGAAACCGCCACAAAACCGCCCGTCCGTGCGCAGCACCTCCAGCGAGGGAACCACTTTGGAACGAAAGCCCATGAGCTTGCAGCCATAGGGCAAGCGCACATCCCACGTGATCGCCATGTAGCGACACTCCCAGCAATTGGGCCCCTTGGGTAAGGGTGAGGATGGCGGCTTAGCGCCTGGGCTATTCATGCATTGACCTCAAAGGGGGTGATTAACCACCCAAGAGTTTCATCACCGACTGCTGGCTGGTGTTGGCTTGCGCCAGCACCGCTGTCGCAGCTTGTTGCATGATTTGCGTCTTAGCCAACTCGGTCGATGCAGACGCGTAGTCGGCATCTTCAATCTGGCTGCGTGAAGCAGACATATTATTCGACACATTGGTCAAGTTGTTGATCACGTGATCAAGTCGGTTCATCACTGCGCCCATGGTCGCACGTGTGGCGTTAACCTTGTCCATCGCGGAATCCAACAAATTCAGCACTGCAGTCGCGCCATCGCGTGTGTTGATACGCACCTTGCGTGCATCCTCAGCCAGATCGACATCACCTGTGATTTGACCTGTGATGGAACCGTTTTTACCGAAATCGGCCAAATCGATGGTCACGACTTGATTTGCAGAAGATCCAATTTGGAAAGCCATGCGACCAACTTTGGGAGGATCCATCTCTTGGCTTGCGCGGCCACCAAAAGTTCCCTCGTGGAAACCCAACTCAGAAAAGTTGCTCAACTCACCAAAACCATCAGCACCACTGCTGATCACGATGGGAGAACCCGTCAAACCCAATTGCGAAGGAACAATGCCATTCGCGCCAGGTGTACCTGGCAATACGGGAGCATCTGCCACCAGTTTCACCGAGCCGTACATTGTTGTCGCATTGATGGCGTTACTGGTACCACCCAGAACATTCGTGCTGTACGCCTCAGTCAAATCAAGCGCAGTGACATCGTTCTTACCCACAATGTTAGGCGAAACGGTACTAATTTCAATTGTCTGTGTGCTGCCATCACCCACAGTGGCGCCACGCAAATCAAATGCGGAGCCAGCGACGCGAGATTTGATCAACACAGAACTGTTGTCAGCCGGATCAATGTATGCCTCAATATTCTTTAAACTCAACTCTGCATTGATCGCATCGCGCATCGCTTCTGCCGCAACATCAGCAGTTGCACCTGCGCTAATATTCGCTGTGATCGGAACACCATTGATCATGACCTTTGCAGTGGAAGCTGACGAGTCACCCGCACTCAATTTCACTTTAGAAATTTGTGCTGCGGCGCCACCTTTGTCTAAACCAAAGTTAGCAGCAGACAAATCGTCTTTGCTTGAGTCAAACCAAACAGACATATTGCGACCATCGGAAGACAAAGTCACGCCATAACCGTTATCTGAAGCGGTCACGCCATGCTGGCCCACACGCTCATTGATAGCGGCGACCACTTTGTTACGGCGATCTGTGCCTGATTCATTTTGAATAAAGTCAACTTGAATTTCAATACCGTTCACCCAAAGTGACTGTTTGCCACTGATAGGAATCACTGTATTTGTGTTGACACCGGCGGAAACAACGGGGTTAGCTTCTGCACGCACACCGGTCATGTTGGTGCTGTCGTTGATCGCTGCGGCCAACGCAATCGCGCTAGAACCCGGATCGCTGCTGGTGACGGCAACATTAGAGAAGCGGTCATCATCTGGCGTGCTTGGGCGAATTTTGATGCCGTTGATCATTAAGTCATCCATGCCCAAGTTTTTCACTTGTGCAGGTTGGTTAGCCACCAATTCTTGGCCTGCAATGCCGAGCGTTGCATCAGCACTCTTGCTGGTGGTCATCGTAAAACTGGTACCGGGCGTTTTGGCCGTCAACACAATTTCGCCCACTTTGCTACCGGCTGTCGCAAAAACACCTAAGTTTTGATCGGCATTGATCTGAGAAACCAAATCACCACGAATAGCTTGAGCGCTATCAAGTGTGTCATCTGAAACAAACGGTTTACCGTTCACCACAATGGTTGCTGTATGCCCAGTAGACACGTTACCTGTAATGAGGACAGTGTTGACTTGTGCCACTGAGGGCGCAACGTTGGAACGCTGCTGCGTGTTAAGAACCGATTGATTCTTTGAATAATTGCCTGCATCCAAACCAGCACGGGTGATGTCACCTGCAGAGGTAGAGGTCAAAACCACAGGTGCTTGAATTTTGGATTCCAAAGAAATGGTCGAGCTTTGAACTCCCTCACGCATACCAATGCGATCACCAAAAACACCCGCGTTATCTGGCGTTTCAAAGCGAACTTCAATGTTGCGACCATCCACAGCCACCAAGGTCACACCTTTGGACTCTGAGCCTGTATCAATCGCTTTAACACCCGTACGATCGCTGATCAAATTGATCGCACGCACCACGCTTTCACGTGTGGCTTGTGGGTTATTCAAGACTGTCGAAATATTGGCAGAGGCATAACCGTTAATGAACACGACACCCGAGGTCACAGATGAACCTGTCATGGCTTTGCCAGTAAATACGTTCTCGTTTACCTTGGCAAATACACCCGTACCAGGCACAGATGTCATGAATTGCGCGGTTGTATTAACTGTCGTCGCTAAGCCCGTTGCACCGGGTGCAATTTCCAATGCAGACACATTGCCTTCGGTCACTGGGAAATCGATGTTCACAACACCAGATCCCTTGGCATAGGTCACCACGCGGCCAGTTGATCCATCAAACTGAGGACTAGCTTGAAGTGCCAACGCAATCTTTTCAGCTGCATCGGCGGGTGTTTTATCCGCACTGCTCAGCACAACGCTCACGCCAGCAACCACAATGGTACCGGGCATAGGTGTGCCAGCAAAAGTAATCGACTGCGATTCACCTTGACTGATACCTTGATCTACCGCCATGCGGTTGATCGCAGCAGCCTTAGCAATCGCGCTACCTGCGGCATTATTGCGAGGAGAAACTAAATCATCAGCAGCCACCGATGGGCCAATGTTGACGCCGTTGATTTGCAAATCACCTGAACGTAAATTAGGAATACTGCCTGACACATCCACATTCACTGACAAAGCACGTGGATCAGCAGTCAAATTCAATGCTGTTCCCGATGAATCACGGAATGTATAAGTCAGATCATCTGAAATGACAGAGCTGTTTAAGCCTGCGGATTTAGAAAATGTCACTTCGCCTGTTGATGCATTCAGCACACCAGTAAGCGCAATGGTTTTGTTGTCTTGTGTCAAGAATGAGGCCGTTGCTGTAGCTGCACCTTGTGCAACCGACACTTTCAGAGCACCGCTTTTCAAGAATTTGCCATTGTTTGCAAAGGCCTCACTCGCTTGCGTCATCGCTTCGCGGTCCACCGTCACTGCTGTTGAGGATAAATTGGTCGAACCCAAAGCCACCACAGTCTCTGGCACGTCGCCGTCTGTACTATTGAAGGTCACCGTGACCAAGCCACCTGCTGTGGCAGTAACGGTGCGACCAGAGTTCGCGCTGAAGAAATCTGTGTCACCCAAGGCGGACTCAATCTTGTTCATCACGGTTGCCAAGCTAGCCGCTTCGTCTTCAGAGATGTGTACAGACTGACCTGCAATCGTGATGTAGCCTTCGGCAGGCGTGCCCGACAGTGTGAACTGATGAACCTCACCAGTTCCCGTACCCGTGATAGTGCGCGTGGTGGTGGGATCAATAAAGACACTACCAAATTGGTTGATCGACGTGGTTTTGAACACAGGCATCTCGCCCACTTGTTCACCCGCCGTACCGTTCAACACAGGGAAACCGTTCCACTCGGTGTTGTCGGAAATTTGAACAATCTGTTGCTTGAGCTGTTGAAATTCCAGATCAAGATAACTGCGCTGCGCATTGTCATTGGTATCGTTGACTGCTTGAACAGCAAGTTCACGCATACGCTGCATCATGTCTGTAATTTCGTTGGTTGCACCTTCAGCTGTTTGAATCAGCGAAATTGCATCCCCCGCATTACGTACTGCCTGATTCAGGCTGCGCACTTGATGCGTCATCCGTGTGGCGATCGCCATCCCAGCCGCGTCATCGCGTGCCGAGTTGATGCGCTTGCCCGTAGACAACTGCTGCATAGCAACTGATTGGTTGCGTTCTGTAGACCGCAGGGCGGCTTGAGAGAACAATGCTTTTACGTTTGTGTTAATTACTGCCATCTTTATCTCCTGACCTATGTCGGCCAATCAAAGTTCCAAACAACTAAGCAGATACCGTGCCAACTTGTTTTCCGACAACTTGAGGGGTTTGAGATAAATAAAGTTGCGCTCAAGTATGAGAACTTTGGGTCGAACGGCAAGATTTGGCATATGGGTGGCAAACCATTGCCGCTTGTTTGCCGCACCTTGCCGCAAGCCACTATCTACGCCATCTTCCCTAGAACTGGCATCCAGCGACATGTGTATCTATATAGAGCTCACCCCTGTCAACAAGAACTGGAACAGAATTTGCTTCAAGCCTCCTAAGCTTTAACCAAGCATTTGATTTACCCCTAAGGAGCTCTCATGACACTTATCCAAGAATTGATGAACCAATCATCATTGAACGTATTTTTTGAAAGCGGCGGCATGAAGCGTTTTGCCCCAGCTGAAATTCGCGAAGCCATTCAAAGCCTAGTGGCTACCGAGCAAATCAACTTGGCCTACGCCTTGGGTGATGCCGGCTTGGCCATTTACCCCCACAGCGAAGATATGCTCGCCATCAACGGCCTACTGGCAATCATTCGCCAAGACTGGCCAGAAGCTGTCGAACTTTTGTCAGAATTGATGGAATTCCAAGGCCAAGCCGTGCAACCCTTCACCTACGTCATGCTAGTACGCGCTCTGCGCTGCAACCTAGACCCAGCTGCCGCCATGAATGTGGTGCGCAAGGGCCTGGAGCAATACCCTAACCAATTGGAATTGGTGGCTGAGAGCTTGGCGTTGGAAGAATACGCCCACGCCATGACACCCACTTCTGCATTGACGCAATAAGCACCATGAACGCCAGAACCTTTGCTATGGAAAACGAATTGAGCTTGGCTGCATCAGGCCAAATGGGCATCGACCAGCTCTTTCAACACTGTGAAGGCCTGCAAAGCTCTGGCGACTCTGCTGCGGCCATTGCGCTGTACCAAACTTGGATTGAACACACAGCCAGCCCCCACAAAGCATTGGCCATGTTTAACCTTGGCTCGTTGCTGCAAAGCACAGGAGACTTTCCTGCAGCCATTGCCACCTACCAGCGCTGCATTGCCGACCAACCCCACCTTGCACAAGCCCACATCAACTTGGGCCTGCTGTATGAAAAACTGGGACAGCATGAATTGGCCTTGCAGCAATGGTCCAACGTAGTGGCAAATGGCCTACTGAGCGAAAAAACAGATGCCACCATGCAAGTGGCTGCGCTCAATCACATTGGCCGCTTGCACGAAAATAAAAAGAACTACGACTTGGCAGAGCAAGCGCTTGAAAAAAGCCTACAGCTCGACCCCAAGCAACCGGGCGTGATCCAACACTGGGTACACATCCGTCAAAAAGCCTGCAAATGGCCTGTTTACAAGCCTTTGCCCAACATCACGCACAACGAGATGTTGATGGCAACCTCCCCTCTGGCCATGCTGGCTATGACGGACGACCCCGTGCAGCAACTACTCACCGCACATGCGTTTGTAGGCCGCACCTATGGGTTTAAAGAAGAATTTTTGAGCAAAGGCCGCAAATACCAGCACGATCGCATTCGCATCGGCTATGTATCGGGCGACCTGTGCGTACACGCCGTGGGCCTGCTGCTGCCTGAGCTATTAGAAGGCCACGACAAAACCAAATTTGAAATTTACGGCTACGACTTCAGCCCTGAAGACGG
>CALKUJ010000175.1 GCA_937996825.1 uncultured Polynucleobacter sp.
GATCTTGATTTGGCCAAAGCCCAGAAGTATGCCGACGGTAAAAAATAAAACTACTAATTAATCCATGCTCTCAAAACGAATCATCCCTTGTTTAGATGTCACCGCAGGACGGGTGGTGAAGGGCGTGAATTTTGTTGAGTTGCGCGATGCTGGTGACCCTGTTGAAATTGCCAAGCGTTACGACGACCAGGGCGCCGATGAAATTACTTTTTTAGATATCACTGCCACATCGGATGAGCGTGATTTGATTTTGCACATCATAGAAGATGTGGCTTCACAAGTATTTATTCCACTCACAGTAGGTGGTGGTGTTCGCGCTGTGGCTGATGTGCGTCGTTTGCTCAATGCGGGTGCTGACAAAGTAGGCATGAACTCTGCTGCTGTGGCTAATCCAGATTTGGTTTCTGATTCAGCAGCTAAATATGGTTCGCAATGCATTGTGGTGGCGATTGATGCCAAGCAAACTTCACCAGGCGTGTGGGAAGTGTTCACACATGGTGGTCGCAAAAACACAGGTATCAATGCAATTACTTGGGCTCAAGAAGTGGCCAAGCGTGGCGCTGGTGAAATCCTGTTAACCAGCATGGACCGTGATGGCACCAAGAATGGATTTGATTTGGAATTGACCAGAGCGGTGAGCGATGCTGTTTCTGTGCCGGTGATTGCATCAGGTGGCGTGGGTAATTTGCAGCACTTGGCAGATGGCATTACCAAAGGTCATGCGGATGCTGTGCTGGCCGCTAGTATTTTTCACTTTGGTGAATACACCGTCGGCCAAGCCAAGCAGTTGATGGCTGATCAAGGTATACCGGTACGCCAATAGAATCTACCCAATGCATCTAACCCAATCGATTTGGAATTTACATGAGTGATAAAAACACACAATCAAATAACTGGCTAGACCAAGTGACTTGGAATGAGCAGGGCTTGGTAGCTGTGATCGCTCAAGAGTTTGATACAGGGGATGTGTTGATGATGGCGTGGATGAACCGCGAATCATTACAACTGACTTTGGAAAAAGGCGAAGCTGTTTATTGGTCTCGCTCAAGAAAAAAGATCTGGCACAAGGGTGAAGAGTCTGGCCACGTACAAAAAGTGAAGAGTATTCATTTGGATTGTGATGGCGACACGATTTTGATCAAGGTGGATCAAAAAGATCGTATTGCTTGCCACACTGGTGCGCACAGTTGTTTTTTCTTGGATTTGGAAAAAACGCCCAATGGCCCTGTTTGGAAAAAATAGTTTAGAGTTATTCCATTCGGATAAGTGCTTCACTAATGACAAAGTACTGAGCTAAATTTAATAGAGCTAAATATGACAGAGCAAACAAAAACAAGTAACAACATGGATGCAATCAAACGATTGGCAGATGTGGTGGATGCTCGTCGAGCTGATTTTTTAGCAGGTAATGCTGATCCATCGGTTTCTTATATCGCCAAGTTATTCAGTAAGGGCGACGACGCCATTTTGAAAAAGATTGGCGAGGAAGCCGCTGAAACTGTGATGGCCGCTAAAGACAGCCGTTTTGCTGGTTTAACGCCAGAGATGCAAGCCAAGTTGGTGGGTGAGATTGCCGATCTATGGTTTCATTGTTTTGTGGCCTTGTCACAATTCAATTTACGTCCTGAGGATGTGATTGCTGAGCTTGAGCGCCGTGAAGGCGTTTCTGGAATTGCTGAAAAAGCTGCCAGAAAATCATAATCTTTCCAAAATTTAGTCTTATGAGCCAAGAATCTAGCCACAATCATTCAGAAAACTGCATTTTTTGCAAAATCATTGCAGGTCAAATACCCAGCAAAAAAGTCTATGAAGACGAGGATTTGTTTGCCTTTCATGACATCAACCCAGGGGCGCCGGTTCACTTTCTGATTGTGCCTAAGCGCCATTTTTCAAATTTAATGGCTACCACTAGCGCAGATGATGAATTACTGGGTAGAATGTTAACAATTGCACCGCGCCTTGCCCAAGAGCAAGGATGCCGCCCTGGCGACTCCGGGGGCTTTCGTGTAGTTATCAATAACGGTGCTGATGGTGGTCAAGAGGTTTACCATTTGCACATGCATGTGATGGGTGGTCCCCGTCCATGGAATAAAAACTAATTAGGAGTTAAAAAATGGGTTCATTTAGCGTTTGGCATTGGATTATTGTTTTGGTGATTGTGCTTTTGGTATTCGGTACCAAAAAATTGCGCAATATTGGTTCGGATTTGGGTGGAGCTGTTAAAGGCTTCAAAGATGGCATGAAAAATGGCGAAGAGAAGCCAGCCGATGCTTCTAACCCTGCTAATCAGATTCAAGGTCAGAACGATGGCAAGACAGTCGACGTTCAAGCCAAGGATGTGAACAGAGGTTAAAACCTCCAAGCATCAGGTGTGTTTGCCATTGTTGGCGCTCACACCTGTGCTTGATACACACCATCATTATTTTTAAGTTCATTTGACATGATCGATCTTGGAGTTTCCAAGCTCGCCCTCATTGCGGTAGTCGCATTGGTGGTGATTGGTCCTGAGCGTTTACCTAAGGTTGCTCGCATGGCGGGTAATTTATTGGGCCGTGCTCAGCGCTATATGGCTGAAGTGAAAAGTGAAGTGAATCGCCAGGTTGAGTTGGATGAACTCAAGAAGATGCAAGAGGCTGCAACTTCAGCGATGAAAGATGTTGAGTCCAGCATCAATCAAGTCACGAGTGAGGCCAAATCGACTTTGAACGACCCTGAGTTCAGTTATGACTTTGACAACAACTATGGCGTGCGTGAACCTAAGAGTAATGTGCGCCAAGGTCGTGATAGTTGGGGTGTTAAGAAAACAGCGATGCCTCAGTGGTACAAGCGCAATACTGGTGTGAAAACCAAGATTCAGTCGGGTGCTGCCCGAGTGAAACGTTTTCGTCGTGCCGCTAGTCAGCAAAAATCACCTAAATCATTTTTTTAAGATTTTTACTTCACAAGAGTTAAATAACCTAAGCACCTGATCACCCAACTATTTAAGTATTTAAACAAGTAACTAAAACATGTCACAAAATCAAACACCAGAAACCGATAAAGAAGACGGAATCCAAGAAACATTCTTGTCTCATTTATTTGAGTTGCGTGACCGCTTGATCAAAGCGGTGGGTGCTTTGTTGTTGGTGTTTTTGAGCTTGGTGTATTGGGCGCCGGATATTTTCCATTTGTTCTCTAAACCATTACTTGATGCATTGCCAAGTGGTGGCAAGATGATCGTGACGGATGTCACTGGTTCATTCTTCGTGCCAATGAAAGTCACGATGTTGGTGGCTTTCTTGGGCGCATTGCCTGTGATCATGTATCAGTTATGGGCATTCATCGCCCCAGGTTTGTACAAGCATGAGCGTCAATTAATTCTTCCAATTGTGACCAGCAGCTATTTATTGTTCATCGCTGGTATGGCATTCGCTTATTTCTTGGTATTTCCAACAGTGTTTCAGTTCATGGCCTTGTACAACGCACCGCTGGGTGCTGATATGGCCACAGATATTGATAAGTATTTGAGTTTTGCGATGACCACCTTCTTGGCATTTGGTTTGACCTTTGAGGTGCCAGTCGTGGTGGTTGTTCTGGTGAAGCTTGGCATGGTCAGAATTAAGAAGCTAAAAGAAATACGCCCTTACGTGATCGTAGGTGCCTTCGTGATTGCTGCAATCGTGACGCCGCCAGATGTGTTGTCTCAGTTGTTGTTGGCTGTACCTCTATGTATCTTATATGAGCTAGGTATTTTTATCGCCAGGTTCTATGAGAGGAAATTAGATCCTGAAGAAGAGGCTGAGGAAGCAGCTGCAGCAAATTAACTTATTTAGTTAATCAAAAAAATTAGTTACACCATTTCCATGAGTTTTTCTAAGCGATAACGTCGCTGTCTTAAATTACCTTCATCCAAACTGTTGCTGAGTTCCGCATTCGCGAATGCTTTGCTGGCCATCATCAAGGCTTTGCGTTGTTCAAGTGTCTCAATCAATATGAGTCTGGGTGTTGAGCGTGGGAGCTCTTCTCGGATATCAACCACTGCACCATGTTCATGTTGAATCGCTGCAATATTGGTCAGAAGCAACTCTGCTTTTGATAAATTCAATTGATTCGCCACAATCACTCGATGACACATGAGAAGTATTTCTCCAGTGAAGCGATGAGAGCTTTCTGTCATGGCTTGAGTAACAGCCCTTGCTAATGTATGCCATTCATTTTTCTTGGGGTTGGGGTGACTTTCCATGATTTTAGAAAGTAGCTCTTGAGCTTCAGTCACACCTTGTTGTGAGGCATGCCATACCCAATAGGAAGCCTGGAGTCCTTCAACTGCTTCTGTGAGTTGAGCGCGCTTACGCCAGAGTGCTGCACCTTTGCGGTATTGAGCTTGTGGATGTCCTAAGTCGGCAGCTTTATCAAAAAACAGATCACTGTCTTCCGCGCTGTAGCCAGAGTATTGAGGCATGCGATTGATCAAACCAAGTGCATACCAAGCTTCTCGTTCACCTGCATTAGCAGCAAGTTTGAGCCAATACACAGCGCGCTTTAAGC
>CALKUJ010000176.1 GCA_937996825.1 uncultured Polynucleobacter sp.
GCTTGCCTCTTTGCCTGACACCAGCAATAAGCACATGTAGTTTTCCTGCGCTCGACAATCCAAATCGTTCCTTAGGGCTGCTGGCGATTTGCGCGATAAGTTTGCTACTTTTTATCGTTGTGATGAAGGGGCTTACCGCATACTCGAAGCTTGAAGTCACTGACTCCAAATCAGTACCAAACGATCTGATTAATTACGTCTTCCCATATGTTGTGTCTTTTATGGGGCTTGATCTAAATGCGGACGGTAAGTTCTATGGATTTTTGCTATTCATACTGCTGATGTTCGTCATCACCTACCGATCAGGTCAAATTTTGATGAACCCATTTTTGCTGGTATCTGGTTGGCAACTTTACGAACTCAATATCTTGACCGAAGGGCAAAAGCGCTGTGTGAGAGCCCTTTCACAAGATCAAATCCGATCTGGGGACCAACTTGATTCTTGTTTAGTCCATGGAATATACGTACTGCACAAAGGAGAAAAATGACAGTAGCGAACGATCTGCAAACATTTGGAGAATTTGATGTCACCCAATCCGTGGCATCACTTTGGATTTTTAAAAAGCGCCCCACAAATTCAACCATCAATCCATTTACGGCTGTTTCCGTAGTGATGAGTGAGGCGCTTAAAACGGAGCTAAAAACTCTAGTTACAAGCTATCAGGGTAGTCATACCTTCGCTGATGCATACAACCTATTAAGTCAGCCCGCTGAAGATGGGTTCTTGTCGGTGTCGTGTGATGAAACCCTTTTCCTAAGTCTTCGAGAACTTGTTGACAAGCCAATGGAAGAGTGTCTGGTTCATAACGTTAAGCAGCTCAATAACGCGGCTGGATATGTTTTTCGATTGCGGCACGAGAACTCCATCATTTACTGCGTCAAGAAGACTAATGCCGATTGGGCCACTCGTAAAAAGAAAGGGATGATGAACATCGTCTTCAGTCAAGCAGGACTGGACATCGTGGAGAACCCATCTTTCACGATTGCGCGAAATTTTGACTTCTTCATGAGCGGCTCGCACGTATTCATGACCAACAAACCAGCATTTGAATCGC
>CALKUJ010000177.1 GCA_937996825.1 uncultured Polynucleobacter sp.
TCTAGTACTGGCGGGCTTTCGACGAGTGACCTTAAGGATGGGATAACTGCACTTCTTTAAAACGTGGAGTTTTTTTGCCGTTTTCGCTCTCTTTTCTCTGTTTTCTTAAGGACGCGTCCATAAGGGAAGCTTAGGGTTCATGCGGGTTTGCGGGAGGTCGTTTAACCTGAACTGTGCATGGGCATTGTTGGAATAAAACTATTGACTTTAGTGGAAGTGGCAGCATGTGACTGCCTATTCAGAATTAAATCACCACGTACCGTAGATTTCCTTTGTTTTGCTTCGGTGTGACTTGAATTCATCAAGAAGAAAATCAACGAGAACCCGAAGCTTTGCTGGCATTTGTTTAGATGATTGAAATACCAAATAAACATCAGCAGATGGAAGATGCCAATCTGTAAGTACGGGAATGAGCTTCTTCTGCTTCAGACTTTTCCCGATTTCCCATTGTGATCGCACTAGGATGCCTTGGGCATCCAAAGCCCATCCAAGTGCGGATGTGCCATCGTTCGTGCTTAAGTTGGAGCGTACCTTGATAGATTCGGTATCTGTTCCGCTACGCAAATGCCAAGTGCCAAATGTCTCATCACCTTCACGAATGAAAATGCAGTTGTGTTGTCCTAAATCTCGAGGGTGAGTTGGCATACTGTTTCTACGCAAGTACGTAGGAGCTGCACAGATGATGCGACTGTTGTGAGCCAACAAACGTGCGGTAAGACGACTGTCTGATAGCTCACCAAATCGAACCATCAAGTCAAAACCTTGATCCACTAGGTTCACACTTTTGTCACTGAGGTGGAGCTGAACTTCAACCTTAGGATTCCTGTCGATAAATTTTGAAAGAGCAGGTGCAATATGAGTGCGGCCGAAGCCCAGCGTTGCAGCGATCCGAACAGTTCCTTGGGGTTGCTTGCGGGCGCCGCCTAAACGTTCCTCCAAAGCAGTCATTTGTTCCAGAATTCGGACTCCCTCCATCAAGTAATCCTCACCCTCGGGTGTCAGACTGATCTTGCGAGTTGTTCGATTCATCAAACGTACACCCAACCGTTTTTCAAGATTTGCTAAGCGGCGAGTAATCACCGGTGGCGTCACGCCTAGCTCTTGCGCTGCTGCGGCCATGTTGCCGCGCTTCACAATCAAGGCGAACAGTTGAATGTCCGAGAAAGTTTCCATTATTTAAATAATAGCAATAAAGAATGAATTTTAAATAAATTATTTCTTTAATGTTTATTGTTAGAGTTGATCAAAACCTAACAGGAGACATTGATGAAACGACGTATTCTTTTATCCGCAAGCATCTCATTTGTGTGTAGTTCGGCTCTAGCTCAGCTGAGCTATCCCGACAAACCCATCAAGTTGGTAGTGCCATACGCACCTGGTGGCAGTGCAGATATTGCCGCTCGCTTGATTAGTGATGCATGGGCCAAAGCTGTAGGTGGCACCATGTATATCGAAAACAAAGCAGGTGCTGGCGGTAACTTAGGCGTTGACTTCGTTGCTAAGTCTGAAGCTGATGGCTACACCATTGGTTTGCAAACTGTGTCGTTGGCGATCAACCCAGGCCTGACGCCAAAGATGCCCTATGACACATTGAGAGATTTGGCCCCTATTGGCATGGTCGCAACCTCTCAACACGTTCTCGTGGTGAATAACAACTTTCCAGCGAAGAACATTACTGAACTGGTAGCCATGGCAAAGGCTAAGCCTGCACAGCTGAACTACGGTTCTGCCGGCGGTGGTAGTACTCTGCACATGTCTGCTGAGTTGTTCAAAGCCGTTTCAGGTGTCTCTATTCTTCACATTCCCTACCGCGGAGGAGGTCCTGCCTTGATTGACACGATCTCTGGTCAAGTCGACATGAGCTTTCCTGTGCTTGCCGCAGCGACGCCTCACATCCAAGCGGGAAAACTTCGTCCTTTGGGTATGACAGGTTCTAAGCGTTCACCGCTGATGCCCAACGTGCCAACCATTGCTGAGTCTGGCGTTCCCAAATACTCGTTTGAAACATGGTTCATGGTGTTTGCGCCTGCAAAAACACCACAAGCCATAGATCGGAAGAGCGTCGTGTAGGGAAAGAGTGTCTTCGCCTGTGT
>CALKUJ010000178.1 GCA_937996825.1 uncultured Polynucleobacter sp.
CCAAGTTCTTAAAGAATGCGGCTTCAGCTTGTAACTCACTCAAAGCAGCAGCTACTTTTGGATCGTCAGCGTGACCATCCATATCAATATAGAAGAAGTACTCCCAAGTACCGCGTCTGGCTGGACGAGACTCTAAGCGGTTCATTGAAACACCATGCTTAGCTAATGGTGCCAATAATTGATGAACTGCACCGGGTTTGTTGTTCACCGAAAGAATGACTGACGTTTGATCCTTACCAGATGCTTGGCATGAGCCATGACTGACCACCACAAAACGTGTACGGTTATGAGGATCATCTTGAATCTGACTTTGAACTGCTTGTAAACCATATTGCTGCTGAGCTGAATCACCAGCAATAGCTGCCACCGTTGCATCTTGTGCAGCTAACTTAGCCGCTTCGCCATTACTACTAACAGCTTGGCGATCCAATTTAGGTGCGTTGTTAGATAACCATCTCTGACACTGTGCCAAAGCCTGAGGATGTGCCAACACCCTGCTCACACCATCCAAAGTGCCTGATTTAGTTAGCAAGTGATGCTTGATGGCTAAAGCCACCTCACCCGTAATTTTTAAATCTGTATCAAGCAACAAATCTAGCGTTCTAGAAATGGCGCCTTCAGAGGAGTTCTCAACAGGTGCCACACCAAAATCAGCAGACCCAGCATCCACCGCACGAAACACCTCATCAATGCTCGAGCAAGGCACTTTGCTGATAGATTGACCAAACTGCGCAAACGCCGCTTGCTCTGAGAATGTTCCTGCAGGACCCAAATAAGCCACTCGAATAGGAGCCTCCAAAGCACGACACGCAGACATGATCTCGCGCCATATATAAGTAATGCCATCCGCAGCTAAAGGGCTTTTGTTTTTAGCAATTAAACCGTCAATCACTTGACGTTCACGCTCAGGACGAAATACTGGCGCATTAACATCGTGCTTGATTTTTCCAACAGCTCGAGCCGCTTCTGCACGAGCAGCCAACAACTCTAATAACTGTTGATCGATAGAGTCGATGCGTGCGCGCAATGGCGCTAAATCTTTGTCATCAGCAGCCACGTTCAAACTCCTTCATGTATTCAACCAAAGCTTGTACACCTGCCATCGGCATTGCGTTATAGATACTTGCACGCATGCCACCCACACTCTTATGACCTTTGATATTCATTAGACCCAACTTAGCGGCACCCTCAACAAATGAATCATTCAAAGATTCATCATTTAAGTAAAAAGTTACATTCATGCGTGAACGGCAAGTTGGATCAACCTTGCTTGTGAACAAACTGCTTTGATCAATGCAGTTGTATAGTAAGTTTGATTTAGCGATGTTTTGTTGCTCCATCGCAGCAACACCACCCTGGCGTTTCAACCACTTAAATACCAAGCCAGCTAAATAAATACCGTAGGTTGGTGGCGTATTAAGCATTGAATCATTCTCAGCTTGTTTAGCCCAATCCCAAACCATCGGCGTAATCGGCATGGCATGCCCCAACAGATCTTTGCGCACAATCACAATACTTAGACCGGCCGGTCCAATATTTTTTTGCGCACCACCAAATAAAACACCAAAATCATTAATGTCCCAAACGCGAGACAAGATATTGCTTGAAACGTCAGCCACCAAAGGCTTGCTCACTTTAGGGACTTGCTGAAACTCAACACCACCTACTGTCTCATTAGAGCAAATATGTACATAAGCAGCATCATCAGATAACTGCCAATCTTTTTGATCAGGAATGTTGGTAAAGCCATTATTTGCACTTGAAGCAGCAATGTGCGCTTGACCATATTTGGCAGCTTCTTTTGCTGATTTCTCAGTCCAAATACCCGTCACAACAAAATCAGCCTTAGGGCCATTTTTAGCCAAGGGCATTAAGTTCATTGGGATAGCTGCGTTCTCACCAATCGCCCCGCCTTGTAAGAACAAAACGGCATAAGTATCAGGGATGTTCATGAGTTCACGAAGGTCTGCAATAGCCTCTTCGTAACAAGCCATGAACGGCTTACCACGATGACTTACCTCCATCA
>CALKUJ010000179.1 GCA_937996825.1 uncultured Polynucleobacter sp.
TACCAACTGAGCTAATCCCGCATAACAACAAGAACGTAACTTTACCATAATTTCAGCCCATGTCAAATAAGCGTGGTTTTTCAATGTCTTACTGACCACCCTTATTGAGGGTCAAAGTCATTGTTTTTGCTGACTTTTATAGGTGGCTGATCAAAGATCTGCCCTGGCCTTGATCAATGGCCAGGCTTTTTGGAGGTAATAGAACATGGACCAAACGGTCAGTACGGCCGCAATCCAAATCAGGGGCTTACCAACTGTTTTGGTATGAAAGAGACCAAACAATGTGTCATTAAAGAGCAAGAATGGAATGGCGATGAGTTGCGCTGCTGTTTTGAGCTTGCCCACAAAGTGGACTGCCACACTCTTGGATGCGCCAATTTGCGCCATCCATTCTCTGAGAGCTGAGATGGTGATCTCGCGGCCAATGATGACCAAAGCAACCCAAACCTCAACACGATCAAAATTAAGTAGAACCAATAATGCTGCTGCCACCATGAGTTTGTCAGCGACTGGATCTAAGAATGCGCCGAAGGCAGATACTTGACCCCACTTGCGAGCTAAATAACCATCCAACCAATCTGTGATGGCAGCACCAACGAAGAAAATAGTTGCCCAAAGATTTTTATCATCAATATCTAACCAAGATTCTGGCAAGTAAAAAATACCAACCACCAAAGGGATGGTCGCAACGCGTAACCATGTGAGGAAGATCGGTAAATTAAAGGGCATGACAGAAGGATAAAGGGTATTGCCAAATAATAGAAGTTCTAAAGCTTTGTTTTTTGGCGTTATTTATCAATGCAACTGCTTGTAAATGATTTCAGCCAAGGCCTTTGAAATTCCCTCAACTTGCTGAAGCTCCTCAATGGTGGCACTGGTGACACCCTTTAATCCACCAAATCGAGCCAAGAGTTTTTGACGCCTCTTGGCTCCGATACCTTCGATTTCTTCAAGGCGCGAGACGTTTCTGGTTTTCTGCCTCTTGGCTCTCATACCAGTGATGGCAAAGCGATGAGCCTCATCTCTGATTTGGGCTGTGAGAAGAAGTGCTGGACTCTCCAATCCCAAGGTCAGGGGCTCACGCTGATCAGCAAAGATGAGAGTTTCTAAACCAACTTTTCTGCCCTCGCCTTTGGCAATACCGACAATCATGTGGATATCCAAACCTAATTCATCAAAGACTTCCTTGGCCATACTGACCTGCCCTTTACCGCCATCCACCAAAACAATATGAGGTTGTTTATCTGGAGGTATTTCTTGGAAGTTGGCGTAACGCCTGTGAAGTACCTGACGCATGGCAGCGTAGTCATCACCAGGAATGATGTCATTGATATTGAAGCGGCGGTACTCACCACTTTGCATATCGTGTTTTTGATAAACCACGCAACTGGCTTGTGTCGCCTCACCTGATGTGTGACTGATATCAAAACATTCAATGCGCAGGTCTTCAGCATTTTCAAGATCAAGATTGAGCACTTCAATCAATGATCTTGTTCTGGCTTCTTGTCCACCTGCTTCTGTGAGGCGCTTGGTCAAAGCCAACTCAGCATTGTTTTGCGCCATGATCAACCAATGCTTGCGTTGGCCTTGAGGCTGCTTGAGGATTTGTACCTTTTTATTGGCTTTGGTATTTAACAGCTCTTGTAACTCATCATTTTCTGGAGAGTCCCCGAAGTCTTGAATGACCATGACTTTCGGGATGAGTTTGAGTGATTCTGCATCGTCACTTAAATAGTGTTGAGTGATGAAAGCTTGCATCACTTCATCACTATTGGGCATGGCATCATCTTTGAAGCGGCCCATTTTAGGGAAGTAAGCGCGATCACCTAAATGGCGACCACCTCTGACCATGGCCAAATTAATGCAAGCCAAACCGCCCTTCATCGCAATGGCCAAGATATCAACATCGCCCTCACCATCAGCAACCGTATCCATGGATTGTTGTTGTAGCACTTGTGACAAATCAGCAATGCGGTCACGCATCATGGCAGCTTGTTCAAACTGCATGTTGTCACTGTAAGACTGCATGGCTTGCTCGAACTCAGCCATGACGCTGGCGTGATCACCCTCTAGAAACTGAACGGCCTTATGAATGTCTTGAGCATAATTCTGTTCAGTGATTCTGCCAACGCAAGGCGCACTACAACGATGAATCTGATGCAATAAACAAGGTCTGCTTCTGTTTTTAAAAATCGTGTCTTCACAGGTTCGGATCTGAAACACTTTTTGCAGAATCTGAATACTGTTTCTAACAGCCCATGAGTTGGGGAATGGTCCGTAGTATTGATGGCGTTTATCTACCCGGCCTCGGTAGTAAGCCAAACGTGGATACTGATGTCCCGAGAGCATCACATATGGGTAGGACTTATCATCTCTGAATAAGATGTTAAATGGTGGTGACAGCTCTTTGATGAGGTTGTTTTCTAGAATCAAAGCCTCAGTTTCTGTGCGAGTCACCGTGGTTTCTAGAGTGCGAATACGGGTGACCATGCGCTCGATGCGCGGTGACGATAAATTGCGCTGAAAATAACTGTTGACGCGTTTTTTTAAGTCTTTGGCCTTACCAACGTATAAGATTTGTCCTGCTTCATCGAAAAAGCGATACACACCTGGTAAACCAGGTAATTTTTTAACATCATTTAAGAGGGATTCAGGGGTCTCATTCGACATGCGTTGGGATATCTTTTGTCAAATCGTCGATAACTATGGTGATGCTGGTGTTTGCTGGCGTCTTGCCAGGGCCTTGTCACGATTATCGTCCTCATCTGTTAATTCTGCTGAATGTGATGATAGTCGTATTCGTTTATTTTGCGATGATTTAAATGTTTTAAATACGATTGCCCATGACGACGCCGTGCGTCATGGAGCCACTTTGGGCATCGAAGTCTTGCCATGGTCTGCCGCAGAGTCACCGGCTGTCTTGGCATCCGTGGGTGATGTAGTGATCGAGGCATTTGCTTGTCATTTACCCAGCCTGTACATTGAAGCCATGGCTCAAAAAGTGTCTGAGAAGACTGTGACCAAGCAGCCGATTTGGATCAACCTTGAATATCTCACAGCAGAGGCTTGGGCAGATGAGATGCATTTGATGCCCTCTCCGCAAAACAATGGTTTGAACAAGTATTTTTATTTTCCGGGCTTCACCCCCAAAACCGGTGGCGTGATTTTCGGTGATTGGAATGAGGTGAGTTCTAGCAAGATTGGCTCTGATGAAGTTACCTCTAGTGAAATTAAATCGGCTCCCCCATCTTTGTCTTTGGTGCTTGAATCATGTCGCCCAAGATCCAAAAAGATATCTGTTTTCAATTACAAACATGCGCCTTTGGATACCTGGCTTGATTCTGTGAATCAAGCTGCCTTGGCTCATGGTGAAACAGTGGATGTATTTTTGTGCGCCAATCAACATGTGTCTGCCGCCACACAAAAAGCATTTGCTTTGACGAATTCGGCTGTGAAGTTAATACAACTGCCCTTCATTCCACAGGAAGATTACGATTATCTGCTGTCCGTTTGTGACATCAATTTGGTCCGCGGGGAAGATTCTTTTGTGCGGGCTCAGTGGGCAGGTAAACCATTCATTTGGGACATCTATCCGCAGTCAGATTTGGCCCATGAAGTGAAGTTAAATGCCTTTTTAGAGCGGTATTTTGAGACTTCATCCCCCGAATTAAGATTGACTGGCTTGGCGGCCATGAAATGGGGGTCTGCTCTGGACTGGTGGCCTCATTTAGATGACTGGACCAAGCACTCCAAGGCTTGGAGACAGAAGTTAATAGGTCTTGGGCATTTAGAGGGTAAAATCTTAGACTTTGTGAAATCTCAGGAAATATCGCGATGAAAATTGCTCAAGAACTCCGCGTAGGTAACGTTGTAATGTTGAATGGCCAACCTTTGGTGATTCAGAAATCAGAATACAGCCGTTCAGGTCGTAATGCTGCAGTTGTGAAGATGAAGTTCAAGAACTTGATCACTGAAGCACCTAACGAAGGCATTTTTAAAGCTGATGACAAATTTGAAGTTGTGATCTTAGAGCGCAAAGAGTGCACATACTCTTACTTCGCAGATCCAATGTATGCATTCATGGACACTGAGTACAACCAGTACGAAGTTGAAAAAGACAACATGGGTGACGCTTTAAACTACTTGGAAGATGGTATGCCAGTTGAAGTAGTTTTTTACGAAGGCAAAGCACTATCTGTTGAATTGCCAACCATTGTGGTTCGTGAAATCACTTACACAGAGCCAGCTGTTAAAGGCGACACAAGCTCAGGCCGTGTACTGAAGAGCGCAAAAATCGCAACAGGTTACGAACTACAAGTTCCATTGTTCTGTAACGAAGGCGACAAGATCGAGATCGATACACGCACTGGCGAATACCGCAGCCGCGCTAACTAATTGATTGATAGAAAATCAAACTAAAACCACTCTTCGGAGTGGTTTTTTCTTTGGTGCATTTTGATTAATTTTTGAGCAAACAACCTAGCATCTTGAATCAATAAGGTTTAAGATGAATTCAACAGCAGTTATCAACATTTTCTGTGGATAACTCATTGAGAAGGGTTGGTTCCATGAGCCAAAAGAGTGCACCCAAACATCTCTTCGTTGAGTACATGTATGGATTTGTCTTCCATTACACGGATCAACCTTTATTCCCAGCAACCCCCGCGTATACCCTCCTCAAAGTCATCAATTCAGATGAAAAGAGATGGGAAGCCATTTATAAAAATATTGATGGTGATGAAGCTCGGTTTTACTCCGATGGTGTGAGCATCAAAATGAAAAAAGCCACTTCATAGAAACTAATCTATGCAATGGCTTTTTATATCTAAAGCTGATCAGCTTAGATTCCTTTTCTCTCAAACCATCTGAACATGATCAAAGTGATGATTGAGAAAATCACGGCAATCACCCAGTGATTAATGCCCAGCACTTCTGGCAAACCAATCTTGCCAAAGTCAGACCAGGATAAAACGGTGGATTTAAAGAATGGGAATAATTCTGCATAAATACCAGCACCTACAATCATGCCAATCGCACCAAATGCTGCATGCCAACGGCCTTCACCAATAGCGCCTACCGATGTACCAGGACAGAAACCCATCACAGCCCAACCAATACCAAACAATGAGCCACCCACTAAAATAGCGCCCACGTTCATGGCTTTATGACTGAGTTTGATGATGCCCATATCATGCATGGCAAGAATGCCAAACATACCAACGATGATGGCAGACAACATGAATTTAAAAATAGTCATGTCTTTGAACAACATCGCACCAACTTGCTTGTCGTAACGAAGCACACGGCCTTTTTGTAACAAGAAGCCAAAAAAGATACCTGTCACCAAACCTAAAATCTGTTCTATTGACATGTTATTGTCCCTTTCTGTACATCAAATTTGCCGCCAAAGCTCCGGCTCCAAAGAAAAAGGCTAGGGCAATGAATGAACTCATCGATAGCTGCATCATGCCGCTCAATCCATGACCACTTGGACAACCATCTGCCATGCGAGCACCAATCATTGCAACAATGCCGCCCAAGAATGAAAAGACAGCGCGTTTAGCGATTGATGATCCAAAACGTTTTTCCCATGTTGGTGGCACTGCTTCCAATTTAAAACTTTTATCCATCAATGAAGCAATCAAAGCACCAAAGAAAATACCGACAATCATCATGAACTGCCAATCAACTTTTACTTTTTCTTTGACGTAATAAGCATTTTCAGCAACGTGAACTGGGTCAACGCTCTGGAACAACAAACCTGCTGCTCTCACAAAAGTGGTTGAAGCTCCCAAATAGTTAGATTTACCCATCAAGGTGGTGGTGAGGTATACCGAAATAATGGCCAAGAGCCCTACCAATGCTCCGGCTATATAAGGGCTCCAACCAGGGGACCCCTTATCCGTCGTTTGGACTTGTTTTGACATTTTTGCCTTCCTTTTTAA
>CALKUJ010000180.1 GCA_937996825.1 uncultured Polynucleobacter sp.
TTTCAATTCGTACAAATTACAAACAACCGCTTGCGCCAGTGTTTCTTTGGGTGAAAGGAGAGACCAAGTTTTTGGTGATTTTGGTATCAGCTGCAAAGGTCAGGTCAAGCACCATTTGGGCCAATTCGTTGGCAGTGGGTGCAAAGTTTGTCAGCGTATTAGCGTTTGCATAAACGCTGTTGAATGAAAGTAAATCTTGCTGTGGCAAAGATTTGCAAGCATTTATGAATATCGAATTACCTGCACCCACTGCCGCATTGGCAGTCGTGATGGCTGCGTAGTCAGTAGAGGCTTGGAAATTGCTAACCGCCAGTGAGCTGCTGGTCAAAGAGCCGGCTGCAACCAGAGCTTTGATTGACGCAGCGCGGTTGAAAAGCGATTTGGCAAGATCAAGCGATGATCGGGCGGGTACTTCTGTGCTGACTGCTTTTGACAACTCAGCCAAGAACAAGCCGTAATAGCCGCCAGCCTCGCTCAAGTTGATGCCAGTTGCTTTGTTGCTTGCAGACAATAGTGAGGGTGCCAATAGTGGGTTGAGGGTGATCTTCCCACGTTCGCTGCCTTGCACAGCCAAGCCTGTCATGTATCGCACGCGCGCCAAGGCTTCGTACATCACATCTGCCGCATCCTTGCCAGAAGGTACATTGACTTTCAAATCACTCAAGCTGTTCACCGCCAAGCCTGCTGCCATGTGTGTCAAGGGCGTTACGGCAATGGCAGAGCCAGGTGTGACCGCTGCTGAAGCTGGTACCAGTGCTAGCAGCACATCATTGCTGGTGAAGTTTGAGCTGGTTCCGCTGCTGCCTAAGCCTTCTTCAAAGTACTTGGCTGTAGCACTGCCAGACGCTTTCAAAATAAACGACGTGGCATGTGAACCAAGGGTGATTCTGGCAACACCCGTGTCATCAGTCGTGCCACCTTCGCCAATGGCAAGTCCGGTGACTGGGTCATATGCTTCAACACGAACCCCAGCAGTGAATGCCCCTAATGCAGGCACCACTGAAATACCAGAGCTTGAGATGGCGCTACTGGCTGTATTGAGTTTGGCATTAAAGCTGGTGTCGACCGTTGAACCAGATGCAACATTGTTTTGCGTCACTGAGGCCAGTTTGGTTGAAAAGCCCGAAATCAAATTGGCCGTTGAAATGGCGGATTTGACGTTTGAAACTTGACCTTGGTAACTTTGGTGTAGCACCGTGCTAAGTTTGTTTGATTGTGAAATCAAAGATGTGCCCGTGGGCGTTGACTGCGCTAAGGCCGTCAGCAAAACACCCAGGTTGAGGCTGGTGCCCGTGCCACTTAACTTGTCACCCGCTTTGTAGCCAAGCCCAAACACCACTGGCTTGCTGAACATCAAATCTTTGTTGCTTGCGTCAGTGCCTGCAACACCAAAAATATCAAGCACGGTCGATACAGCCGCATTGAGCGATGTATCGCTGATCGCAGTTGTCGGCGGGGTGTAAGCGGTCCCACTGAAGTTTGTTGATGTGACACCCACCTTGGCTGCGGCCATGCTTGTCAAAGCAGAAACGCCCACCGCACGTTCTGACGTTGAGTCAGTGCTTGGTAAAACGGCCAACAGAGTGTCAGTGGCGCCAAACGCAACGGGTTGGAATGTCCGTTCATCCAAATAGGTACACGCAGCACATCCGTTCACACGCACAACCGCAAGGCCTTTGAAGGTTGTGGGTACAGTGATGCTTGCCGTGCCCAGTCCGTTGACAATAGAAGTCGTTCCCGAGCCAAGCAGTGTGCCTGTTTGCGCATCAAATATCGAAACTACTACGCCCTCACTCACGCCACCCAGTGCAGGTGTGACGCAGATGGTAGAAGATGTGGCTTGAGAGCCAGACCCGCCGCCGCCACCACCGCAAGCTAAAAGTATTGCGGTCAAACATGCCATGACCAGGCGCTTGTATGCATTCATAAAATTAAACAATTCAAAGTTCGAGGGGTGAGGTGGTGTGTAGGCAGGGTTGTTGAACGTTAAGCACCCAAAGTCGCAACATCTTGTGTGAATGTTTGACCAAACAAGGCAGAGTAGTCTGTCATGTCGTCGGTCACTACGGCTTTCGTCCAGTCGATGGATGCATATGCAGTTGCACCGGTACCTTGAACAGTCAAGGTATGAACCACCCAACTCTTGTCACTCACATCGCCCACACTAGAGGCGTACTCCACGGCGAGTAATATGTTGCCGTTGTCTTGGGTTTGAGCGCCAACCACTTTGCTGGTGCTGAAGCCGTCAGGCAAGGTCTCGCTCGATTCAAAGCTGATGGCGCCATCCAAGCCGTCAGTCACCTGAATCAGGGTACCGCTATTGCGAACATACACAGCACCAGTTGCATCCAATGCAACATCCGAATCACCATTGAGTGGCGTCAGCGATGCTTGGTCAACACCTAGAGATGCGCCAACATTAGGCGTCAAGTCTTGGTTAAACACAGTTTCCCAGCGCGCAATCGACTTTGTCTCCACTGGTTTGGCGGTCAGCAAGCCTGTTGCATCGGTGGTGTAGATTTTCCAGTTGATGCTGGGTTCTTGATCTTTCAAAGTGGTGGTTTCGCGGACTGCGATTTTGTATGTTCTGGTGGTTGTGTTGCCAGAAGTGGTGTCCACTTTTTCAGCACTCACCACCTCGGCCAAAAAGCTAGACGCGCCAGAGTCCCAAGTTTCAGACTTGTTCAAAATCACACCCAAGCCAAAGCTGTCCACAACGGCAATTTTGGTGCCATTGTTGTTGATGTATAGCTGGTTCTGTGCAGTGAGTGCAGCTTTCACCAAGCCATCATCGTTTGCCACATTGGTTGTTTCGGCGGGGCGTCCAACAGTTCCGTCACTGTTAATGTCTTGGTTAATCAGCGCTTCTACATCGCGCACATCTTTCAAGAAAACTGTTTTAGAGCGGTTGATCGCTGCTTCATCAGTTGAGGCGTTGCGCACACCCACGTTGTAAACCTCCCACTTCACAGTTTGGTTGGAGGAGGTTTTCTTAACTGCCAAACGGTAAGTGTTGTCACTCAGTTTGTGGATGGCGTAGGTCTCAGATTTCAAGCTGCCAGTGTCAAAGTCAAATGAAGGCGAACCACCTTGCGCATCCACCAAGAAGGTCATGCCATTGTTGTCAGTCTCGCCGGTGTCTTGAATGTAGAGCACGCCTGCTTCATCTTTCAGAAGCTTGACTGTGCCAGTATCGGTCGCAATGGCTGTGGGCGTGGCGTTTGTCACGCCATCTAAATCTTGGCCAAAAATACTCTCAAAGCGGCCAGGGCTGCGTGCCGTTGCTACCTTGCTCCAATCAAGCACGCCTTCTTTGCTGACCGTGTGAATTTGCCAGCTCACATCGCTCGTGCTACCAAAAGTGTTGGTGACCTTCACAGCAATTCGAAACTGATAGTCATTGCCCACAGTTTGTTTGGCCACGCCCATCACCTCCGCGGTACTCGAGCCGCTACCCCATTGACGGGTGTAAGCAAGTTCTGGCGTTGAGCCAAAGGTATCGATCAGCGTGATGGCTGTGCTGTCGTCCATGATGTAGAAAGCTTTGTCATTGCTGTCTTGGGCCAACTTCACTTTATCGTCAGCACCGGTTATCCGCGCTTCAGTAAATGTGGTTAGTGACGTGGTAGAAATTCCTACCGTGCCATCGTTGTTTAGATCTTCTTTCACCAGATTTTCAACTTGGCGGATCTTCTTGGTCCACAGAGCTCCTCCAGCGGTGCCACCCCAGTTCACATTGCCTTGTGCATCCAAGTTGAGCACTTGCCAGTTTTCGTCCTTGTTGCCGTTCCAGTCGTTGGTTTGCTTCAAGGCCAGTTTGTAGCCTGTGATGTTGTTGCTAACGTCAAGCGTGGCTTCAACGGCCATGGCCTCCATTTTGTTAGAGCCGCCGCCCCAACTGTTGTTGTACTCAAGCCATGATGCGTTACCCACTGCTTTTGCAACGGCGGCAGCACCCGCGCCATCGACGATGAACAGCGCATTGTCTTTGTCACGAGCCAAGCGCACACCGCGTGTGTCGGTGGTAGCCATCTTGAGAGTGGCAACATCAATGCCAATCTTGCCGTCGTTGTTCAAGTCTTGGTCAAACAAAGTTTCATAGGCCACCATCGACTTCACGCCATACACCGAGTTGTCTACCCATTTGTTTTCGGTGTCGCTCCATCTGCCATAAGTGATCTTGGCATCTGAGTCGAGGTGAAGCACATCCCAGGTGGTGTTGTCTGTGCCGTTCCAGTTGTTGGTTTGCTTCATCGCCAACTTATAAGCCGTGATGTTGCCGTTGCCATCTTTCACAGCTTCAACCGCAATCGCTTCTCGCTTGTTCGAGCCCGACCCCCAGTTGTTGTCGTATTCCAGCCATGAAGAATTGCCAACCGCTTTGGCTGAATTGCCATTGACGATGTACAAAGCTTTTTCAGCATCGCGTGCCAAATACAAACCTGTTGTATCTGTGCTGACTTTCACCAAGCTCGCTGTGTCAATGCCAATGCGACCATCGCCATTCAAGTCTTGGTTAAACAGGTCTTCAAAAGCTGAGATCGATTTGGTCTGTGACGAGCCTCCTGCCATGGCTGCCCCCGACGCATTCTCTAGTCGGGCTTCAGCTGTTAGCGTTACCACATCCCAGTTGATGGTGATTTTTCCGTCGTACACATCTGTTTGCTTC
>CALKUJ010000181.1 GCA_937996825.1 uncultured Polynucleobacter sp.
GTAGAAACTGTTTCTGGGTTGCAGTTGACCATGATGGTTTCATAGCCATCGTCACGCATCGCTAAAGCAGCGTGCACGCAACAGTAGTCGAATTCAATACCTTGACCAATACGATTTGGACCACCGCCCAAAACCATGATTTTCTCTTTGGTCGTAGGTTGTGATTCACATTCACCATGCTCAGCTTCGTAGCAAGAGTACATGTAAGCCGTGTTGGTTGAAAACTCTGCCGCACATGTATCAACACGCTTGTAAACAGGTCTCACCTTCAAAGCATGACGTGCTTCACGAACTGCTTTGGCGTCTGTCTTTAAAAGCTTGGCCAAACGACGATCTGAGAAACCTTTTTGTTTTACAAAACGCAATTCTTGCGCGCTCAAATCTTTTAATTGACGATCTTGTAGTTTCTTTTCAATATCGATTAATTCAGATATTTGAGCCAAGAACCAAGGATCGATAGCGGTGTGCATGAAGGCATCAGCTTTGCTCATGCCCATGCGGAAGGCATCACCTAAATACCAAATACGGTCTGGGCCTGGCTCACGAATTTCTTGGATGATCTCATCCAAGTCTGTTGATTTTTCATCCAAACCATCAACGCCGACTTCTAAGCCGCGCAAAGCTTTTTGGAAAGACTCTTGGAATGTTCTACCAATCGCCATCACCTCACCCACAGACTTCATCTGTGTGGTCAAGCGCTTATCAGCGGCTGGGAATTTTTCAAAAGCAAAGCGAGGAATCTTTGTTACAACGTAATCGATCGATGGCTCAAACGATGCTGGTGTTTTGCCACCCGTGATGTCGTTTTTCAATTCATCCAAGGTGAAACCAACTGCCAACTTGGCGGCGATCTTAGCGATTGGGAATCCAGTGGCTTTTGATGCCAAAGCAGATGAGCGAGACACACGTGGGTTCATCTCAATCACGATCATGCGGCCATCAACTGGGTTGATCGAGAACTGAACGTTTGAACCACCTGTGTCCACACCAATTTCGCGCAAGACAGCCAATGAGGCGTTACGCAAGATTTGATATTCGCGATCGGTCAATGTTTGAGCAGGAGCCACAGTGATTGAGTCACCGGTGTGCACACCCATTGGGTCTAAGTTTTCAATCGAGCAAACGATGATGCAATTGTCCTTACGGTCACGCACCACTTCCATCTCATACTCTTTCCAACCCAACAAAGACTCTTCAATTAAGAGCTCACGTGTTGGAGAAAGATCTAGACCACGCTTACAAATCTCTTCAAATTCTTCACGGTTATAAGCAATACCACCACCTGATCCACCCATCGTGAATGATGGGCGAATAATCACTGGATAGCCTGCGCCACCAGTTTCCGTAGCAATTTGCTGTTGAACTGCATGAGCCTCTTCCAAAGAATGAGCAATCCCAGACTTAGCAGAACCCAAACCAATTTTGGTCATCGCCTCTTTGAACTTCTGGCGATCTTCCGCTTTATCAATCGCTTCTGGTGATGCGCCAATTAGCTCGCAACCGTATTTCTTCAAAACACCATTTCTAGATCGGAAGAGCGTCGTGTAGGGAAAGAGT
>CALKUJ010000182.1 GCA_937996825.1 uncultured Polynucleobacter sp.
CGGTAGCCGAGGCAGGTCTGCCAGGTTATGAAACCTACACTTGGAATGCAATATTTGGCCCTGCGGGTGTCCCGCAAAACGTAGCTGAAGCGCTGAGCCGTGAGTTTCAAAAAGCCGTTGCTGAACCCGATGTTCAAGAAAAGCTGCGTGATCTGAGTGCGACGCCTGTCGGCTCAACGCCTGAAGCACTCAACACGCAGGTGAAAGCAGAACTCAACAAATGGGGCAAAGTCATCAAAGCCATCGATCTCAAACTTGATTGATACAACGGAACTAGAAATTGGAATGTCTATCAATTTAGATGAGTTCGTTCAAAAGGCATCTGCAATCATTGGTGTCGCGCGAGTTTTAACCGAAAAACAAGACACTGAGGGTTATCAACGTGATTGGCGTGATCGCTATCGCGGTCATGCCATCGCGGTGCTGCTACCAGGCTCAACTGAGGAAGTTTCTCAACTGATTCGTCTCTGTAGTGACATGGATGTTGCAATCGTTCCTCAAGCAGGCAACACCGGACTCACAGGAGGCGCCATAGCATCTGATGATCGCCCAACCGTCATCTTGAATGTGTCACGACTCAACCGTGTACGAGAGATTGATGTTCGGAACAACTCCATAACTGTTGAGTCTGGTTTTATTCTTGAAAACCTCAGATCGGTCGCTAATGAAAACAACCGCTTGTTTCCCATGCTGTTAGGCAGCGTTGGAAGCTGTGAAGTCGGTGGACTGGTTTCAACCAACGCAGGGGGCACAGGCGTTCTACGCTACGGCAACATGCGTGAACTGACATTGGGTCTTGAGGTGGTACTGCCTGACGGAACGATATGGGATGGACTGAGATCACTTCGCAAAGACAATACCGGTTACGACCTGAAGCAGCTCTTCATTGGCGCTGAAGGCACTTTAGGCATCGTGACGGCAGCCGTCTTGAAGCTGTTCCCCATCAACACGGCATCTGCAACCGCCATGGTTGCACTCGATTCTGTGAGTCAAGCTGTGGATCTATTGCGCTTTCTGCAAGAAGAAATTGGCAATCGCATTGAAGCCTTCGAAATCATGTCGAAGAACCAAGTAGAAATTGTGATCAAACATGGGCATGACATTCGCTCGCCGATGGAACTCACAAGCCCTTGGTATGTGCTCATTGAAATTGCCGACAGCGCCAAAGACTGGGATCCCGTTCTTCAAATGGGAAACTCGCTTGAAGCCGCCTTAGAGCGCGAGTTCATCACAGACGCTGTCGTTGCCACAGACGAGACAAAAGCTTTGAAGATTTGGGAGCTCAGGCACAACATTTCGGAAACCAATAAGAAAGCCGGGTTTACTGTATCCAACGACACCTCGGTTCCTATCTCTCAACTTCCGAAATTTATTGATACAGTCAATCACCGCATCACTAATGAAATTAAAGGTGCAACTGTCTGCCATGCGGGGCATATTGGCGATGGCAACATCCACGTGATTGCAATTCTGTCTCGTGATATCTATTTATCACCTGAAGCATGCGAAACCAGCGCGGCTAAAGTAAACCTGATCGTCCATGAAGAGAGTGTGGCGTTGAAGGGAAGCATCAGTGCTGAGCATGGCATTGGAAAAATGCACATTGACAGATTGGCCCGATTTAAACCAGAGCTGGATCTTTCCATGATGAAGTCGATTAAAAAATCTTTCGACCCTAAGAACATCATGAATCCGAATAAGATTTTCAGAGCGTAAATGCACAAAAAAGGCTTCCACTGGAAGCCTTTTTCAATGCCCTATTGATACCCTTGCACTTCGTAAATCAGAATTTGGCTTAAATGAGTGTCGTTGTAACAAACCAAGACTCTCACGCACGACTTGCAAATATTGCTCCCCCTCAGGACTGAGCGAAAAATCAACATCATCGAACAAAGGCCTCTGCAAGATACTTTCCATTAAGCGCATGCGGTGACTAATCGCGCTAGGCGTCACACACAGTTCTTCTGCTGCTTTTTTCATACTGCGAACTCTAGCTAAAACTTCGAATGTAGCTAAGCAGTTAATAGGAGGAATTCGATACATCACACACTGGTCTTGTCAAAGTTGAATGCGGCCTAGCCGCATTCGGAGTTCAATTTAAATACCTTTGTTATTAGGATTCTTGAAAACTTCCTTTACAGCACTAGGCATTGGGTAGTTCAAGTTCACATTGTTGGGTGGCACAGGCTTTGTGAACCACTTTGCATAAATATCGTTGATTTCACCGCTTTTCATCAGCTTGACGATGGCATCGTCAACCACTGATTTGAACTGTGGATCATCTTTGCGGTACATAAACCCGTAGGGTTCATCTCGCAAACGCTCATCCAAAATTTTGAAATCATTTGCATTGGGTGCACGGGCGATCATTCCCGCCAGCTGTACATCTTCCAAAATCATGGCCACAGCACGATCAGAAGACAGCATCAAGAATGTTTCAGAAATGTCTTTGCCTGACAACTCGTTGAATTGAACATGCTCATTTTTTCGATAGACACGCAGCAGTTGAATGGATGTGCTGCCTGCGACCGTTGCCACAGACTTTCCATCGATTTGCGCCATGTTGTTAATGCCTGAGCTCTTTTTAACAGCAGCCGCGACGCTACCGACAAAATGGGTAGGTGCGAACTCAACTTGCTGAGCACGCGCAATCGTATTTGTTGTCGTACTACATTCAAGATCAATGGTGCCGTTTTGTACCAATGCAATTCGATTCGTCGGCGTGACAATCGTGTATTGCACTTTCAAGCTTGGAAGACCCAACTTTGCTTTCACCGCATCAACTACCTTCATGCAAATGTCAGCCGAATATCCAATCGGATTGGAATCTGCGCTGATTTTGTAAGAGAACGGAAATGAGGCATCACGACCTCCGAGATTGATCACACCTGACTCTTTGATTTTTTGAAGCGTATCTTTTGTCTGCGCTTGGACTGGACTCTGCACCAAAGCACAAGCCAAAGCGGCGATCGTTGTTGCGAATTTAAGTTTCATTTCTTCTCCAGTATTTTGAGTGAATATTCACAGTCAAATTTTTATTGAGTCAATTCAAAGGGCCAAATAGTTTCTTCTGATGCACACATCATCAAATCGAATGGCTTAATCAAAAAAGACCAATCGTCATGTTCACCGCGCCCTCGCTATCAATCTCTGCGCCTGCAAAACAACGGGTAAATCCACCATTTTTCCGTCTAGTTGAACTGCGGCGCCTTGAGAGTCAGCAATTGCTGCCAAAACCCGCTTAGCCCAATCCAAGTCTTGAGAAGATGGCGCAAAGGTTTGATGAACAACGTCAACTTGCTTTGGATGAATACATAACTTGCCGCCAAATCCAAATCTGACAGATCTCAGTGTGTCATTGCGTATGAGCCCTGCATCATCAACAGACACAGTTACGCCGTCTATGGCTGGCGACAAATCAAATTTCCTAGTGAACATTGCCACGTTAAAGCGCAAGGTATCTAACTCACGTTGATCATCTGCGCATTGCATGCCTGTATCTGCAAGAAAATCAATATGCCCAACAACGAGCCTAGAAACGTTTGTTGAAGACGCAATTTCATCGAGCGCAATGAACCCTGATGCACTCTCAATGATTGGCAAGATGGGGGTTTGAGGCATTTCATGAGAAACGTACTCAAGTGTTTCTTTTGATTCACATTTAGGAATCATCACAGCATGCAAACCTTGAAGAGCTGCAAGCGCTCGTAAATCATCTTTCCCGACATCTGTTTCAGGGCTGTTCGTCCGTACAACAACCTTCACGCCTGTGGCCATCAATGCGGGCCACTGCTCGGCGATTGACTCGCGAGAAGCAGCCTTGGAATCCAATGGAACGCTATCTTCTAAATCGAGGATGACGGCATCTGAACCAGATTGGGCAGCTTTCAAGAAACGTTCGGGTCTATTTCCTGGCACAAATAAAAATGACCGAGCGTTTGAGATTGAAACTTCTGATTTCATGATTAATTAGCTGTGTTGTTTTTAATGATGAATTCAAGCATCAACGATCGCAAGATGTGAAGACGGCCTGCAAAAAAATGATCGGCTCCTGGAATAACTGTGACCACTTGGTTGGAAGGACGGGCCCATTCAAAAACTGAACTCAGCGGCACTCTTTCGTCCATTTCTCCATGAATCACCAAAGCATTTACCAAACCTTTAGGCGTGTCGTATGACCTACCGCCTTCCACTTCTCCGTAAGGCATTCCAGCCAAGCACACCGAATTCGCTGGAACACCCGCTTTTGTCAGTGCGTCTGCAACTTTCGCTTGGACAAATGCGCCAAACGAAAATCCAACCAAATGCAATGGCAATTCAGGGTGCTCATTCCTGATGGCATGAATCAAACTCAACAGATCATCTGCCTCACCCGAACCTGCATCATGAGTGCCCTCTGTTTTGCCAACCCCTCGAAAATTGGGTCTCACAGCAACAAAACCTGCTTCCGCAAACCCTTTGGCCAGGAAATGCGGAACTTTGTGTTGTGCGCTGCCGCCTAACAACGGCTGAGGGTGGCCAATGACAACCAGACCTGATGGCGCTGCTGAACTAGGAACATCCACCATGATTTCAATAGACCCTACGGGTCCATCAATTAAGTGATTGCCTTGAGTCAACATAGTTTGAAACCTCAAAGAGACTGAGTAAGTTCTGGCACGGCCACAAACAGGTCAGCCTCCAAACCAAAGTCCGCTACCGAGAAGATCGGTGCCTCTGGGTCTTTGTTGATGGCCACGATGACCTTGCTGTCTTTCATACCCGCCAAATGCTGGATCGCACCGCTGATGCCACACGCCACGTACAACTGAGGCGCGACAATCTTGCCGGTTTGACCCACTTGCAAATCGTTGGCGGCGTAGCCTGCGTCCACTGCAGCGCGGCTCGCACCAATGGCAGCACCGAGCTTGTCGGCCAAGGGAATCATGACTTCGTCAAACTTCTCTGAGCTGCCTAACGCACGGCCACCCGAGACGATGATCTTGGCGGCGGTCAGTTCTGGGCGGTCGCTCTTGGTGACTTCACGGCCTACGAAGCTGCTCTTGCCTGAGTCGGCTGCAGCTGCTGCAGTTTCCACGGCAGCTGAACCACCCGTAGAAGAGGCTGCATCAAAACCTGTGGTGCGCACGGTGATGACTTTCACCGCATCGCTGGATTGCACAGTGGCAATCGCGTTGCCTGCATAGATGGGGCGCTCAAAAGTGTCAGCGCTATCCACCTTGGTGATGTCGCTGATTTGGCCCACATCCAATTTGGCGGCCACACGGGGTGCCACGTTTTTGCCATTGGCAAGATCGGA
>CALKUJ010000183.1 GCA_937996825.1 uncultured Polynucleobacter sp.
TGTAATAAGCGCCAGATTTTTTGAACGGGTTTAGTTGCATGTGAGTCCTTTCGGGGTTTGGTTGAGTTGTGTTGAATCAAGTTGTGCAAGTGCCTCCTCTTGAATAGAGGGAACGCTGGGAGGCTGAGCGTTGGAAACGGTGTGGCTTGTCGATTCGCAAAGATTCGCAAGCTTTCGCATAGGGGTGGGGCCAATAGCCATGCGGCTTTTCGCGGGATTCGCAAAATTCGCAGAGGTCCACGCAGTAACTTGTTTTTTCATGCGACCCCCACGAGCTCATAGGCTTCAGTTGCTTTGGGGTGTGCTGCAGGCACAACCCAGCCGTGCTCCATGAGCACACGCATGACTTGTCGGGCCGCAGATGCGCTGCGCAGGGGCGAAGGGCCGTTGCGATAAACCTCGGCTAAGGAGATGGCACGACCGGGGCCAAGCTTGTCGCGCAACCACTCCAGCAGCTCTTGTGCGAGACGTAGCTCTGCCTTCACCTGTCCTGAGCCCCAAAGCCGCATGGCTTCATCGAGGTAATGCAGCATGAGATGAAAAGCGCGGTCTACCTGCTCTTCGTGAATTTCACGGTCACCATCAAAAATGGCCAATGTCCCCGCCAGTCGCGCAATGTGTTCGGAGGCCTTGGATGCCAGCGATCGCACAGAAACGTAGGTGCCACCAGGTCCAAGGTCTGCTTCCAAATCGTTGTAGATAGCCACCCATGCGCGTTTGGCGGAGCTTGTCAAAAACAAGTTGGGTGGGTTGAGTTCATGCTCATTAGTAAGTGGCCACTCATTTGCCAGCAGTGCATCAATGCGCTGTGAGTAGGCTTGGTACTCATCGGTGTGGCTCAGATCTGTCTCGACATACGAACGTTGCCCAGCAGTGGTCTCGGGGTAGCTGATGAGGCATCGCGCCAGAAAACCCTGTTCACGCGCCAGTGGATCTGCAAGCAACGATGTGGCCACGGCAGGTTGGACCATCAAGTGCAAGCTCAAGCGTTTGCCGAAATAGCTGCCTGACCCGTCACCGACGCGCACTCGGTCAAACTCACCCCGGTCCCATAAACGCGAGAGGGTGGTTAAGGTGCCGAGGCGCTTTTCTGCACTCATGGCGTAGCCACCCAAAAACTGGCCACCTTCATCGTTGACCAAGCCAATGGATGGCAGGCCAATGATGAGCTGGCGTTGAATGGCTTCACTGCTTGGCTCCGACACGATCATGAGCGGCATGACTGGTGCAGTCGGTTTTTCTAATGCAGCTAGCTGGGCTTCTTTGGTTTCAGCACTGAGCTTCTTGTCGTTCAGGACACGCTTGATGGCGATCTCATAAACCTGTAATGTTTTTTCGAAGGCGTCGCGATCGGTTTCGTATTTACCTGTCAGGTGACGTTGTCGCGCGCGAACCCCCGCAAGCGCCCAGCTGTCTGCTGCAGATTTACGTTCGCCTGATTCACCCAAGGTCAGGAAGTAGTCCGATAAGGGGGACACGCGCCCATCGATGCACACGTTGCCGTAGGGCTGAGCGACTTGGTTCATCGCCCCCAGAATGGATTGACCAATCAGTGCGACCGGGGCCTGAATGACTTGGTGCATCTTGTTGACGACGGATGCGCCAATCCTGCCGAGCGCTTGAGCGGGGAACGGCGAGGGTGGTGCCAACTCGCGTGTGAGCGGCAATGGGTCTGGGTATTTCTGCTTGGCCCAATCTGGGCGCAGTATCGAGCCGCTGGGTACACCTAATGTCATGCCTGCTCCTGTTCGAAGCGGGGCACGCCACCTTGCTTGGTGTTGTGCTCAATGAAATTGGTGATGTCGCTGCGGCGGTACCGAATGCAACGCCCTACCCGAACAAAGGGCAGGTCTACCCGACCGTGCAGACGCCAGCTCGCGAGTGTTGCGGGCTGGATGCATAAGAGCCTTGCGGCTTGAATTTCCGTGAGAAGAGCGCTGATGCGCTCTGCGTGATCGATCCCCATTTGCCTTGACTGCCTTTCATCGTTGTACGCATGGCTGCGTTGATGTCCGGCAGGTTAAAAAATGGGGTGGCGAAAATAGCGCTAAATTTGCGAGAGCTGATGCAGTGCGGCTTTCAGGTCCTTAACGGCGATGGACTTCTCAAGGTTTTTGCGTAAATCGACGTAGTGCACCTGGTCATTGATGACGTCGGTGATGCGGATGTTCTCAATGGGTTCGTCATAGATCTGGTCGATGTACCCCATGACCACATCAACATCAAAGCTGCCAGCCTCACGTGCGATGGTGATCAACGCTTTCTTAAACACGCCATACGCTTTGGGCTTGCGTCCGGTGCGGTAGGGTTCTAGGGCAGCTTTGGTGGCGCGTGCTTTTCTCGCAAGTGTTGCGATGGTCGCTTCCGCTTGGCGAGTCTGTGGTGACGCAGCTGACAGGTCCTGCGCAACCGAGGCCATGATCAAGAACTTTTCGGCGGCACCTGTTTGTTGGGCGGCGCTGTGCCACAACTCACGTTCCCACGCGGCAGACTCCATGCGGATAGCGTTTATGTGTGCAGTGCCTTTGGCATCGTGTTCCAGCGGGTCAATGGCATCTTCAATGCCATCTACGATCTCACAGTAATACTCAGCGGCCATCCGTGCTTCATCGATTGCCAGCAGTGCGTAAATTTCTGAATCAGATAACGTGGTTCCGGTTCGTGGGACTCGGGTAGTCCACAGAGCCCTCACTGCAGCGGGATACGTTTCATACCGTTCCATGTATTGATGGATGGCCAAGTTGGATCTTGAGATGCCAAGTCCTGCATCAATAGCCCATTGAGGTGGGCCGAATGTCTGCAGTGGTTGTAAAAAGGTCTGGGCCTTCCAGATGACTTCTTCGAGCCGTGAGAACTCTGGCGAGACTTCAGGCCACAGCAAGCACTGGTCATGGCGCTCACGTAAGTCATTGAGGTTGTCAGTCAGTGGGTTGAATGCGCCCACGGGCACGCCCAAGTGACCTGCTGAATCGTCTTCAATCGGTGATGTGCTCATTCAATATTTGGCTGTTGCGTTGCGAAACGTGCGAATCCCGCGAAAGATCGCGTAGCCACTGATTTTGATGCAATGCGAACCCGTGCGAATTTCTGCGAAAGTGCTCAAGATTTAAGCAATAAGCAGATGGGTTCTAGATTTTCTGGGTCCTTCCCTGCCAAGAACCTATGCGGGGGGCAAAAGCGCCAGATTTGTCTACCGATAGGGCCGAAATCCGGGTACGCGGTACGCACCGGGTACGCACTGAACACCCGCCATTTCTTTAATTTATGGGGGGGGCTGAGCAGATTTGGAGCTTTTCCTTTGAAAAATCTGGGCGGCGCCCTGAAAACTAATTTTTTTGATTAGTCAGGGCAAAATGTCAGACTAATCTAGCTCCTAAAAATAGAAACAAAACC
>CALKUJ010000184.1 GCA_937996825.1 uncultured Polynucleobacter sp.
TGATGAGTTTGCATTATGAAGAACTCTGTCATGAGACTTAATGCAGGTCTTTCCCTGGAGGGGCTTTATTGATGGCCATTGAATATGATCGTGCTGGCCTAGTAGCGCTCATTCGGTCCGAGTTCAAGCTTGATTGGCATGGTATTCATGGAGCTAATCACTGGGCCAGAGTTCTTCATCACGGACAACGCATTGCTGAACAAAGACAAGCTGACTTGCTGGTTGTAGAGCTATTCGCCTTTTTACATGACAGCTGCCGCTTTGATGATTCCAGAGACCCATTACATGGAGAGCGGGGCGCAGAATTCGCCCATGGCATCAATGGCCAACACTTTCATCTAGATAGCCAACAACTAGACAACCTCTGTTATGCCATTCGTCATCACTCTGGTGGTGAGGTATCGACCAATCCAACCATACAAAGCTGTTGGGATGCTGATCGTTTAGACCTTGGTAGAGTAGGAATCATTCCATCACCAAGATTCTTATCGGCTGAAGCAGCTCAACTGATTGATGAAGCATTCAACTGGAGCATCGGTTCATGAAAACACTTTTATCACTTTCAAAAACTCTCGCTCTCATATTTCCTACCTTCATCACTTTGAGTGTTTTGAATATCACTCTTATCAATCCAGCTTCTGCACAATCTTCTGCAACGCCCGAGCACGCTAAAGGTCTCAAAGAACAACTCATCTCAGTTGAACTATCTCCAGGTATTCAACAACAAGGAGTTCTATCACTCACAACAAACAGCACAGCTCCCACACGACTGGCTGTTTTATTCCCCGGCTATCCATCTGTTGTAAGACCAGTGGTAGAAGGGCAGAGCCTGACATCATCCAAGCTCTCAGGAAACTTCTTGATTCGTTCACGTCGCCACTTGGCCACTGATGCAATTGCCACTCTTATTGTTGATTGTCACTCTGACAGTGGTGACTACTGCTCAAGCAGTTATCAAGCATCCTTGAAACGTCATCAAGATGTATTGAAATTAATTCAGGAAGTTAAAAAACAATACCCCAGCATTCAGCAGATCTGGGCCATTGGTACATCCATGGGCACTATCTCATCCAGCTTCGCACTCACTCATGAACCCAGCATCTATGCTGGAGCGATTCATACGGCATCGATCACTGAACCCAATGCCAGAAACTCTTACCGAGAACTATCCAACTTTGATTACGCCAAATCAAATCACATCTTCGTTCACCACCTCAACGATCCATGCTTTCTGACCACTCATTCAGGGGCAAAGTCCATCGCAGAAAAATACAAACGCCCATTGATCACAGTCACTGGGGGCAGTGGTTTTAGTGGAGATGCTTGCAAGGCATTTACCGAACACGGCTTTAGAGGCAAAGAAAAAGAAGTCATGACAGCCATTGGCAGCATTCTCATGACTGGCAAGATTGAGTCCCTGTTAATAGATTGAATCACCCATTAATTGATAAAAACACCATATAAATCAATTAAATAAACCAATTTAATACGCAAATAAAAACATCAAAACATATAAAAATTATTATATT